>NZ_QUDI01000087.1:0-2921 GCF_003477465.1 Parabacteroides sp. AF48-14 | reverse complement strand
GCTTGCCTTTAATGATCCTTTAACTGCTCACATAAGAAGTAGAACCTACGATGGCATTGCTACTGCAATGGCCGAACAATGGACAGAGTATTTAATTAACATCTAACAAATCATGAATTATAAAGTATTTGAATCAAGTGATACGAACGTAAAGAAATTCGTATTTGAATGGGTAGACGAAAAGGCTATTGCCGAAGCTGTATTGTACAGATACGGAAGTTATCAGAAAAGAACAGTGATTTGTTGTTCCGTTCAATCCGGTTGTCCGGTAGGATGCCGGTTTTGCGGTACGGGAAAGTTTTTCATTCGAAATTTGACTGGTCGAGAAATCTTCGAACAGGTAAATGTGATCATGCAAACGATCGATTGTTCGCCTAACGATATTGAAAAGTTTCAGATAATGTTTATGAGCATGGGAGAGCCTTTTTTAAACTATCATGAGTTGAAAAAAGCGATAATGGCCCTTCATAATATCTATCCTAACGCCCAACTTTTGGTATCCACTTCGGCTCCAAGCGTCCTCTTTAAATATATGTCCGACTTTATAGAGTTGTCTAAGGATATTTCAAAGGTTGGTTTACAATTTTCAGTACACGAATCCACGGATGATGATAGAAGGAAGCTTATTCCTACTAACACTTGCACATTAAGGCAAATATCATCAGCTGGGGAGTTCTGGGCGGCCAACGTTGGGAGAAAGCCTACTACAATTATTGTGTACATCACGACGAGCCGGGAAAGGGTAATGATAGCCCAGGGGACGCAGATAGATTAATAGACCTATTCAATCCTAATGTGTGGGAAACTACATTATCTGTTATCTGCCAGAAAGATGAATCTGTAAATACATCAATTGGAAGACAACTTAAAACTATTGACCGATTCGCGAGATATATGACTGCAAGAGGGGCGTCGTTAAGGGTATTTAATCCGGCAGGACAAGATGATATAGGAGGTGGATGCGGGCAATTGTGGTATTTCCAAGAATGGTTAAAAGAGAACAACTAAATAGAGTCAAATGAGAACTCCAATAACATACTATGGAGGCAAGCAGCGCCTGGCCGACACCATTATATCCATGATGCCGGGACACAAATTGTACTGTGAGCCTTTCTTCGGTGGCGGGTGTTTATGCTTGCATTTGTATCAGTTTTTATGTGGCTATTTGAACGGATACGTTGGGGGCTTTTATTTTACTTCCCAGCCCCATAGGAAGCGACTATGAACAAAAGTCTACTTTTCCAATTTATAAACCATCCGGCCAACTACTATCAAAACAATAATAAATACTATTCCAATCGCCCAGCCTCCATATGAGACCTTCGTTTGCTGCCATTTGGTGAGTTGTTTTTCTACAGGATAGGGAACGGCAATAGAGTCTGTTCGACTTAAATACAAGGTGTCAACCCTATCTCTGAACTTATACAGATACTTGTACCGGTATTCAATGATAGTATCTCCCCTATCTACAATGTAAATGCTATCCTTTTGCAATATGCTATCCACTTGAACTGTGTATTTATACATAGTATCAATACGAACGCATTCTACAGGGACATACTTGATTTGTGTCCTACAGGAACATATTCCCGACACCAGGAAGATGATTAATATGACGTGCCATCCTTTCATTAGTACTTCCCTTTCAAATATTGCTTCCGATTTTCTCCGGATAGCTTCAATGACAGATGTACGAATGTACTATACTGGATACACTGATCGAAGTCAAGCCCAGACCTGCGAAGGCATTCGACCAGATACGCCGGGTGCTCACAGGCGACATCGGCGGCCTCCCCTTTCGTATGCTGGCTGGTTGGTACACCACCAACGGCTTTATTCAGTTCTGGACACCGGTAGCCACTATTAATAACCATTCTTTTCCCGTATTTTTCCCGGAGTGGTTGCAATAGGTTTACGACCAGGTTCTCAATTGCTTTCACCTCCTGCACTCCCGGATCGTTCGCGATACCTTTCTGTGTCGCGGTGCTGCTACGGGTAAACTCTCTCAATTCAAAATTTTCGCTAATTTTCATTCTTTATCCTCCTTATTATTCGTTGATTTCATGTATTCTTCCAGATAATTCACTTTGCTTAAGAACTTTACTGCCCCCACCCAGTACAAGAAAGCTATGACCTTGTTTTCGGGGAATACGGTTCTCATATTTTTCAAGCTGTTTAGACCGTAACAATAGACAACAACCCATGTTATCCAACTAACAAAAGTTTTTGTGCTGTCTTTATCCTGCTCCATCATTATGCCAACCCAAAATGCAACAGCCAGAATCAGTAGATAAATCAATAGATACACAATAGTCCTAAAAAACTTATTCTTTCTAAAGTCACAGTTATCTGCAGCCAGTCCCCAGAACATATCGATTGTCGCCATTACTGGTATCACAATAAGAAAATGCTCTATTGGTGCAAAAAAATCAAACAGAGAAGCTATTCCTGTTATGGCTATAGCTTGAAGCCAGCTACTTACATCTTGTAAATATGTGATTATCCTTTGCATGTTTTTTATTTTAGGGGTTACACCATACTTAATGAGTCTTTATACAAGACTATTTTAAACGCAATTTAAAGGCTTTTTAAAAGCAATTTAAACGCAAGCCCACACGCAATATAAGTCGTAGACAATGCTGCAACCTCGCACCAAAACATCGGTTTAGTCGACACAAAGTCCCGCCAGATATCACCGGTTACGTGCTTACTCATACCAATCACCGTGTAAACGATAAACGCAAGCCACACCGGGATAAGGACCCACCAATACGGCGTACAGCCAACCCACAGTTGAGAAGTGATCAATGTTAACGCTGCCGACCCGCAGTGGATCTTGTTGATCCAGTCATCGCGGAAATCGGGGGCCAGGCCGACCCCGATTAGGCCGATGCAGGCGGCCATTGCTAACAAGCGCATTG
>NZ_QUDI01000086.1:0-3103 GCF_003477465.1 Parabacteroides sp. AF48-14 | reverse complement strand
TAATGCACCTGCCGTAGGCTACTGCTGACGAAACAGCAGGTTCAATCAGATTATTACTTTCTTGTAATAGCCAGTTGAACAATCACATACACAACTTAGCACGTCACAGTGATACGGTTGTAATACCCTTTTTCCGAGAGGTCACGGTAATAGTTGAATGCGCTCTTATCGGCAAGGAACAGCGACCGTTTGATATTGCTTTCGATAGCGTTCTTATCGGGTGAGAGCGTGAAAAAGAGTTCGTGGAAACGCTTCACGTGTTCCCTTGCTTCAACCGGACGGTTTTGCGAGAGGTCTTGCGAAAGCGCAAGCATCAACGATTTGCCACCGTCCAGCACATAAATCTTCTGCCGTTGCGCTTCGGCAAACGTGTAGGAGTTCCAAACGGCATAACCTGTTATCAGGGTACACATCACGACAAACACAATACCGAAAAGCCGTATCTGTTTGAAACTGGTTTCAATGTTCTTTAAACTTTTAAATTCCATCTTGATTTTTATTTATTGGTTACTTTTGATTAGTTTACCGCCGACCCTGCCGCCAGCGTTTCCGGTTGCTGCCCCGGCTACCGCACCGACACCGCTACCCGCTTTGTTAGCCGCACTGTTTATATTCCGGCTCATGTTACCCATTCCGCCCGCCTGAATAATCCAGTTCGATACGGTGGGGATGGTGAAGTAACCGACAATGCCGATTATCATAAAAATTATGTACACGCTATTGCTGCTGTCCGGTATGAAATTGGGGTCTGATAGCTCTTGAATATCCTTTTGCAGCATAAGCACCTGTATTCGGGCAAGAATGGAACTGAACAGGTCGGAAACGGGCAACCACAGGTAAACGGAAATGTACCTTGTTATCCATTGGGTCAGTGTCGCCTGAAAGCCATCATACACGCTGATGGCAAAGGCTATCGGACCCAGTATGGCAAGGACAATCAAGAAAAAGGTTCGGATAGTGTCTATCACAAGGGCTGCCGCCTGAAAGAGCAGTTCCAAAAGTTCCCTGAACCAGTCCCGGACGGATTGCTTGATATTATGTGCCGCCCTATCCATATACATGCCGCCCATCGTGGCTATGTCTTTGGCAGACCACCCCAGTTCATCTATCTGCTTGTCAAACGCTTCATCCGAAACAAGATAAGCCGTTTCCGGATTGCGTACTATCGCTTCATATTCCAGCTTGTCCTTTTGTTCCCGGTAAGCGTTCATATCGAAAGTTTGCGTTTCGAGCATATTGTTACAGCCCTTGACTACTGGCGACATCACGCTGTTAATCGTACCCAGTACGAATGTGGGAAAGAACATAATACAGAAGCCAATCACAAAAGGACGGAGCAAAGGGTAAACGTCTATCGGTTCGGCACTGGCGAGCGACTGCCATACTTTGGCAGCCACATAGAACAATGCGCCCAGTCCCGCTATTCCTTTGGCTACCCCCGCCATGTTCCCGCATAACGGCATCATGTCCGTGTACAGACTTCGTAAAATCTGATGCAGGTTATCAAATTCAATTGCTAATAACATACTTGTCTGTTTTTAGAGGTTACCAGTAACGTTCATCCGCCGAGCCGTAAAGAGCCATTACCCGGTCGGTGTCCTTTTTCTTTTTCGCCCGCAGGTAGGAAACGGAAATATTCTTGCGGGTATAATAACTCACCAAGTCCCGATAGTTCCTGATGGCGTTATACGTCCGGTCGATTACGTCCATCCGTTCCTTGTCCGACATGGAAAGCCCGTTGATGTTCACCACGCTTTTCATTTCTTCCAGTACATCGGAACTTTCCTGCAACAGTTGGGTATAGCCGTAAGCAATCGCCGAAAGTTCGTCCGGTGTATAGTTTTCATCCGAAAGCATCTTCTGAAAACTGTTCACGTATATATCGGAAATCTCCCCGATAAGCAGGATGGACTTTTGTACTTTCCGGGCATCTTTGACAAGGTTATGCACTGATTTTAAGGCATCGTAATATTCTTTACCTTGTTGATAAATCTTTACCGTTTCCTGAAAATTCTTTATCATGTTCTGTGCGGTGGATGATGTCTGTACGATGTTCTTTGACGCATTGATAATCCCTTGCGCCAAATTACCGGGGTCACTCACCACCCACTGTGCGTTTACCTTTCCAGCAAACAGGCTGCATACTACGAGCAGCATTATAATCTTTGTTCTCATACGCTTATTTCTTTATTGGTTGTTTACTCCGTTTGTATTCTCCACCGGGTGAAAGTAGAATCCGGTCATTCTCTTTGTCGTAGGTCAGCAAGACGGAAAGCCCCGTTTCGATGAACAGGTTTCCGTCCTGTTCTGAAATCTGATAGGTTTCCGTTTGGACAGTCCCCCGGTAGGTCTTTCGATAGGTCGTTACCCGGTAATGCCCGTTTTCTTCAAAAAGGGTAAATGCCGGACGATTTTTTACACTTTTCCAGTCGCCACGCATCGCCCTAAGACGGTCGGCGTTCGTTTCCTTACAGGAAGAAAACCCCAGTAACAAGGTGCATAGCAGCACCGGAAACAAAAATTTAAAATATTTCATACTGATTGATTTTTAAATTGTTGATTGATTATTTTTCAGGATTACGCTTGCTTTCGGCAAGCCGTTTGATAGCCAGTTCGAGGTTACCACCCAGCTTTTCGGACAAAGCGAAAAGTTCCATCTTTTCCGTTTCTTCGGTCGTATATGTAAAA
This sequence comes from Parabacteroides sp. AF48-14, assembly GCF_003477465.1. NCBI lineage: Bacteria > Pseudomonadati > Bacteroidota > Bacteroidia > Bacteroidales > Tannerellaceae > Parabacteroides > Parabacteroides sp. AF48-14. Next base: position 415 of record NZ_QUDI01000086.1, on the reverse strand, counting down.
TATTCTTCTAAACTCACTTCTGTGGCATATACGGCTGATTGTGTACCGCCTAAGCCTATCCAAACTTCCTTGTATTTCCGGTTCGGATGGTTGGCAAGATTGATGGAAAGCACCTGTGAACGTTCCTTGTCGGTCAGTCCCAAAAGGTTCTGTATGCTGTCGAATTTATTAAGATACTTCCTTTGGTCGAGCAGTATCTTACAGTCTGAATTGTTTATAATGCTCTCTTTTACAATGGGTGAGGAAATAATATCTTCGACCTCTTGGGTAACTACAATCGCTTCGCCGAAATACTTTCTAACCGTTTTGTGTAGCTAAGCACCCAGCGCCTTATCATATTCCTATGACAGGTTTCCAAATGCTCGCCCCCGAACCGGACTTACACCTCTCAGCGTATCCGGCTCTCCACTAATTT
>NZ_QUDI01000085.1:0-3234 GCF_003477465.1 Parabacteroides sp. AF48-14 | reverse complement strand
AGAGGGGGTGACGGATTGACCAAAGAAGCCTTGACTATACACAAGTAAAGCTTGGCTATTTGTAGTCCAGGCTTTTTTTATACATTGGAATCACAAACAATAAATAAAAGCCAAAATGATAACTATGCTTAAAAGCGTGTCCTGTAACAGGGATGCGCTTTTTTGTGAGAAGTCCGAACTTACCCAAGCCCGTACTTTCTTTTTTGGCTAAGAATACGTATCTTAAGGCACAACAAATTTCCATATGGCAAATATACGATTTAAATCCTACGACCAGCACCAGCAGAGCTTTTTCCCGCTCCGCTTGGATGAGAAAATCCCGGAATCGCATCCGCCCCGTCTAATCAACCGTTTCCGTAGTAAGCGTATGAAGGAACAGGTCAATAGTTTGTTCATACAAGTGGTGATGTTGCTGGTGGAGATGGGTCAGATCAGCCTGGACGTCCAATATATAGACGGTACCAAGATCGAATCGGTGGCGAACAGATATACTTTCGTCTGGCGCAAAAGTACTGAGAAGAATAAGGAGAAGCTGGAGGAGAAGATCCGTGGCATCCTTTCCCAAATAGACGAGGGTATCGTCCAAGACAATAAACCGGCAGATGGGGACGGAGAATCAGTATATCACAAACTTTGGTTTGTATCCCAACCCTGCCGAGACGCTGACGCTGCCCAGTTTTCTGAGCCTGGGAATGGCGCGTTTAGGAAAGCTGCCCGAGACGGTTTGCGCGGATGCCGGATATGGAAGCGAGGAGAATTATGAATGGATGGAAAAAAACGAGCTACAGGCTTTTGTAAAGTATAATTATTTCCATAAAGAACAAAAACGCGGTTTTAAAAAAGAAGCCTTCCTCTTCGAGAACCTTTATTATAATGAACAGGACGACTACTTGGTCTGCCCCATGGGGCAGCACATGAGGTCTATCGGCGACAAAACAACGACTTCTTAGCATGGGTATACATCCCTTTTTGCGTTTACCGTTTAGTGACTGGTCTCCTTATTTTCGACCTCCTGGTTAGCCTTAGTTTAACTGTCCTAACAGTCTTTCCCCCTTTTATAATTCGGCAAAGGTATGATGTCGTCGTGAAATGAAAGAGTTCCGGGCTTGGCAGCTCTTTGCCCTGAAAGAATAACGCCACCCGTAGCATGCGCATGATTTTTTGTCGTTCAAAACTTTTTTAATTCCCTTCCTCCATCCCTGAATATGGCCGAAATAAAAGGTCGAAGAAACTCAGTCAGGATATGAAACTTAAAAAAAGTCGGCAGAAAGAGACCAGCCAAAAACGGATTGAAATTTAGGTCTTCTAAAATCTTGCCGAGCATAAATTTTGAAAGTTAAACACATTAATATCAATTATATGATACCGAAAGAATTTCAAGCGCATTACGATAGGCTTTGTTATGGCAGAAGTAGAAAAGACGTATTCTGCTATTTTTTAGACGTATGTCTGTATTATCTATCCGTAGGGATGCTGTCAGAGGATTATTTGAGAATAACGAAACAGTACAAAAAAGAAAATATGCCCTTGTTCCTAGAAATGCTTCAAATCGTTGGCGATAACTCCGAGGGATTTAGAGATGTCTTAGGTGACGTTTTTATGGATTTTGTTTCTCATGGCCATAACGGACAGTTTTTCACTCCTATGCATATAACGGATATGATGTCAATAATTACAGGTTGTGATAGTCTTTCGCCGGAACAATCTGTTTGCGATCCGGCTTGTAGTTCGGGCAGAACATTACTGTCTGCCGCAAAATTGTGTGCAGAGAAAAACGAGGGAGAAAGGCCGTTCTACTATGGCTCTGATATTGATATTACTTGCGTGAAAATGGCGGTCATCAATATGCTGCTGAACTCTATCCCCGGAGAGATTGCCTGGATGAATGCTCTGACGATGGAGCACTGGAGAAACTATTGTGTAGATTTAATGCTGATTCGTGGTGTATGGCTGCCTACATTGAAGGTCAAGAATAAAGGCCAGACGAGTTTCGTCAGACGGTTAGAAAAAACGTATGAGGAAAAAACCGAAATAAAAGATCGGGTAATAGAAAATGTTAAGCCTGTACAGTTATCCTTCGAATTCTAAAATTAATCACTCCGTAACCATAAGACAGTTACGGAGACAATAACCCACCACGAATTATTATGTATTACGAAACGAATTGCACGGAAATAACCGCAGAACAATGGAGTGAATTAATGAGAAACAACCGAAAATGTTCTTACAAGAGATTGATCGGTAAGTTGAAAAGGTATTTGTCGGAACTGTATGACTCCCTTTGTCTGCAATACCCCAACCCCTATGACGGGCAATGCTGGCAGACAAAGACACATTACATATTGGTACATTCGGCAATTGAGTATTTTATAAATAAACAGTAGATAATGAAATGGATTAAAAAAATAGTGGAGCGCATAACAAGTAGTGACGCTCCACTGAATAACAGCTTTAGAGTGAATCAGCATAAGATTGACTGTCAAAGCGGTATGAGAGATTTTGTATGTGTGATTATTGATAACTTACATCACTTTTCTTTTGACTTTTGGACAAAAGAACTCTGCCGGGATAATACCTGCCGGTATTGGGAGGATATTACACAGGCTTTTAAAGAGATATACGAAAATATTAAAGTAACAGATAATTTTAAAACAGCACATTCAGACTATTGTTTTACATCAACAGACAGAAGATCAAGAAAAACGGGAGATCTATCTCTCCACGATACTGAGACTGAAAACCATATCGCTGAACGACTATCTGATTCTGTTGTGCAAGATTGTCCGGCTCGCGGTCAAGCTGATCTGACCCATCTCCACCAGCAACATCACCACTTGTATGAACAAACTATTGACCTGTTCCTTCATACGCTTACTACGGAAACGGTTGATTAGACGGGGCGGATGCGATTCCGGGATTTTCTCATCCAAGCGGAGCGGGAAAAAGCTCTGCTGGTGCTGGTCGTAGGATTTAAATCGTATATTTGCCATATGGAAATTTGTTGTGCCTTAAGATACGTATTCTTAGCCAAAAAAGAAAGTACGGGCTTGGGTAAGTTCGGACTTCTCACAAAAAAGCGCATCCCTGTTACAGGACACGCTTTTAAGCATAGTTATCATTTTGGCTTTTATTTATTGTTTGTGATTCCAATGTATAAAAAAAGCCTGGACTACAAATAGCCAAGCTTTACTTGTGTATAGTCAAGGCTTCTTTGGTCAATCCGTCACCCCCTCT
>NZ_QUDI01000084.1:0-3550 GCF_003477465.1 Parabacteroides sp. AF48-14 | reverse complement strand
TAGACTGAAATTAGTGGAGAGCCGGATACGCTGAGAGGTGTAAGTCCGGTTCGGGGGCGAGCATTTGGAAACCTGTCATAGGAATATGATAAGGCGCTGGGTGCTTAGCCTACACAAGACCGTCCGTAAATATTTTGGCGAGGCCATTGTGGTGACGCAAGAGGTGGACGACATCATCGCCTCTCCCATTGTCAAGGAGGCGATCATCAACAACTCCGATTGTAAAATCCTTTTGGACCAGCGGAAGTATATGAACAAGTTCGACAGCATCCAGGCTCTTTTAGGCCTGACCGATAAGGAAAAGGGACAAATACTGTCAATCAACCAGGCCAATAATCCGGGCAGGCTTTACAAGGAGGTGTGGTTCGGGTTGGGAGGTGTGCAGTCCGCGGTTTACGCCACGGAGGTCAGTGCCGAGGAATACCTCACGTACACTACCGAGGAAAGCGAGAAGTTGGAAGTTTTCAACAAGACCGCCGAACTGGGCGGTAACTATGAACTGGCGGTCAAGCAGATCGCCGAGGCCAGGCGGCGTAAAGAAAATAAGTATTAACCGGAGCCTGTGGCTCCATAACCACTAAAAAATCATGAAGTTAAGTAACGAGCAACTCACGAGGCTGGCTCTTCACACGGCGGGAATAAACAGCGTCCTTGCCGAGGCTATGCTGGAGGCTTCCGCGCGGACTGATACCGGGACGGAGCGGGTAGAAACGGACATCGAGGTAGATGTTTTCGTCGTCGATGACGGCGAAAAGGAAACGGCCGGCGTGCCGGATTACGATCCCGCCCTGTTGGTGGGTGACTGGAAAGCGGGCAAACGCGACCCCGACCTTCTTATCTTCAAGCCTTCTCCCGGCTATATGATAGCCTTGGGCAAGAAGCCGAAGAAGGGAGCGACGGGTGACTGCTACCTGCTCCATGAGCAGGACGGCAGGCTTTGCTTCAATGCCGGATTCGGCATGACCTTCCTGTATTACGACCGGGAAGCGGACACGATCACGCTGTACCCCGGCGCGACCTATGAACGGGTAAAAACCGATAACCGGTAAGGAATCATGTTCAGGCCGTGCATGGGGCAGAAATCGGAGGCGGAAAGCTGGCTGGAATTTGACCTGCGGGAAATCACGGGGCGTTGGGTAAGCCCGGAGGGTGCGCCGTCGGTGCGGATATACCGCACCCGTACGGAAGGCTACCTGCTGGAATTTACATACAACAACCCGCGGGCCGTATTCCGCCTGCCGATCAGGGAGCTGTGCCGGGTACGGTACTTCGACCTGTTCGGGCGTATCGGGCTGGCCTATGACTCCCGGCGTGACGTGCTGCTGCTTTCCGCCTACGGCGAATATCAACGGGCGGCGGAGTAACCCCGTGGAAGGGTTGCTCCCCTTTCCGCCCAAGTATTAAACCAAGTAAACATTTTATCGCAATGAAAAAGATTCTTTTCAGCCTCCTGGTGCTGGCCGTATGCGGCACTCATGAGGCAAGGGCGCAGTGGGCGGTCATAGACCCGTCCAACCTGGCGCAAAACGTCTTGACGGTCGGAAAGACCGGCACGACGGCGGCGAACGTGATAAACTCCTTTCAGGAAATGCAAAAGATCTATCCCAGGGAAAAGAGTATTACGACAAGCTGAAAAGCGTGCATAACCTTATCAAGGATGCCCGCAAGGTCAAGGAAACGGTCGAGATGGTCAGCGAAATATCGCAGATATACGCCGACAATTTCAACCGTATGCTGTCCGATAATAATTTCTCCGCCAATGAACTCTCCGCCATATCCGCCGGATATGCCATACTGCTGAAAGAGAGCGGCAACCTTCTTTCGGATATAAAGGAACTGGTTTCCTCCTCCAACGGGCTTTCCATGACGGATGCCGAACGCATGGGGTTGATCGACCGGATTCATACTGAAATGGTAAGCTACCGCAACCTGGTCAGCTATTACTCCCGGAAGAATATTGCCGTGTCCTTCATCCGCAGCAAGGAGAAGGGCGATACGGAGAGAGTGCGTGCGCTTTATGGCAGTCCTTCCGAAAGATACTGGTAAGCTATGGTACTACTGGCAATAGACTTCAATAATATGCACCAGGTCCTGCGCGACCTGTATCAGGAAATGATGCCTTTGTGTTCGGATATGATCGGCGTGGCCAAAGGAGTGGCCGGGCTGGGTGCTTTATTCTATGTGGCGTACCGGGTCTGGCAGGCCCTTTCCAGGGCGGAGCCTATCGATGTGTTCCCCCTGCTGCGCCCCTTCGCATTGGGCTTGTGCATCATGTTCTTCCCGACAATCGTGCTGGGAACGATCAACGCCGTCATGTCCCCCGTCGTAAAAGGTTGCCATACGATTATGGAGGGGCAGATACAAGACGTGGAGGCACTGCAAACCGAACGTGACAACCTGGAATATGACGCGCGGGTGCGTGAGGGTAAGGAATGGCTGGTCAACGACGAGGTGTACGAGGAAAAGTTCTCAGAGCTCGGTATCCGGCAGATCGGCACGATGGTCAGTATGTGGTGGGAACATACCTGGTACTCGATCAAGCTGTGGTTCCGGCAACTGATCTCGGACTTTTTCGAGTTGCTGTTCAATGCCGCCGCCCTCTCCATCGACACGATACGCACCTTCTTTATCGTGGTGCTGTCCATATTGGGGCCGTTGTCGTTCGCCCTGGCGATATACGACGGTTTCCAGTCCACCCTTACGGCGTGGCTCTCACGTTATATCAGCGTCTATCTGTGGCTGCCGGTTTCCGATTTGTTCTCGGCGGTGCTTTCCAAGATCCAGGCACTTATGCTGCAAACGGATATAGCCAGGCTTCAAGACCCTTCCTATATCCCGGACGGGAGCGACGGCGTATATATCATCTTTCTGATCATCGGTATTATCGGCTATTTCACCGTGCCGACCGTCGCCGGTTGGATCATCCAGGCCGGAGGCAACAGCGGTACGCGCGGGATGAATACGGTGGCGAGCAAGGGAGCTGCGATGGCCGGAGGTATCGCCGGGGCCGCCGGTGGAAATATAGCGGGCCGCTTATTGGGTAAATAGTAAAAATTGAAACAATGGAATTTAAGTCATTAAAGAATATAGAAACATCCTTCAAGCAGATACGCCTTTTCGGTATCGTGTTCCTGGTGGTATGTGCGGGGATAACCGGATATTCCGTGTATTCGTCGTACCGGTTTGCCGAGGCGCAACGCCGGCGTATCTATGTGATGGACGGGGGCAAGAGCCTTATGCTCGCGCTTTCCCAGGATATGAGTCAGAACAGGCCCGTCGAGGGCCGGGAACACGTGAAGCGTTTCCATGAACTCTTTTTCACTCTCGCGCCCGACAAGTCTGCGATCGAGAGTAATATAACCCGCGCCTTGTTCCTGGTGGACAAAAGTGCCTTCAAATATTATCAGGATATGTCGGAGAAGGGCTATTACAACCGCATCGCTGTGACGTGCTAAGTTGTGTATGTGATTGTTCAACTGGCTATTACAAGAAAGTAATAATCTGATTGAACCTGCTGTTTCGTCAGCAGTAGCCTACGGCAGGTGCATTA
>NZ_QUDI01000083.1:0-3749 GCF_003477465.1 Parabacteroides sp. AF48-14 | reverse complement strand
TTGCGCCTTTCCAACACCCGCATACTTTCACTAAAATCACTTTTTCGCATAAGCCTTTATCTATCTGATTAAAAATGATAAAGGTACAACAGATGGGGAGGGGGAAATGCTTTGTGTAGGCATCGAGTGTAAAGCCAGGTATTACTCTATAACAATTTTTCTTCCAGGCATCCCTTCCAATTTCAAAATCAATAGACCTGAAGGTACTCCAATAATACTATTCTCTCCTGCAGAAAGATGTACAACTTTAATTATATTACCAGAAAGATCAATCAAATATCCCTGTAATGGACGAGGTACATATATAGAAAGAATACTATTTAAACTCCATATTTTAATACTGTTCTCAATTTCAGTATTAGCTGTGGAATGATCCTTTACGATTCCGGTTACTTCTATTGTAGTATCAGTGGTTACATGCTTTATTATGTATTTTCCATCAACTTCACGAGAAACAATCTCTTCTCCATTTGCCAAGACTACCGGCTTTGAGTTTTGCATATATCCCTCATTAACGTACAGATAAAAGCCAAAAGCATAATCTTCAGCAACATCAAAACTTCCATTGCCGCTACTAAATGAAACACCTTCAATCTCCGGTATAATGACAGAATAGTAATTTGGAAGCGGCACCGGAGGATAATACGGTTCATTTTCAATTGTAAAAGATATAGTTTTTGCATCCATGGTATTTCCAGCTAAATCAACAGCATTTACCAACAACGTATGGTTTCCGGATTTACAAGGAAGAGTTATTGTTATTGGATCAGTAATACTTAAATCATCGTTTAGAACAGGCTCATTGTTGTCCAGAGTGTACTCATAGGATGCTATACCGCTTACATTATCCATAATTGTAAAGGTTGCACTAGTATAGTTCTTAGTAGTTAAGTCAACAATAGGTCCTGTTTTATCAAGAGCAACTGATAATTTGTCAGTCTTACTGTGAGAAAAGCTTTTAATAGTATATTCAAAATCATAATTACCTTCTTCACTTATTATTAGATCAATTTTAGAAGAAGCATCTTTCAATGCAACTTTTTCTCCCTCTATTGTAAATCCTTCCGGACATTCTATTTTGATATCAGAAGTATACCAACCATTATTACCTTTTGAACCATATGTAATACTTACATTCTGTTCTGAAGCTATATTCTGTATTATTTTAATATCTACCAATTCTTTATAATCAATAGTATAATTAGAAGCAATAAATAATTCATTATTAACAAGTTCTATTACTTTTTAAAGATAATACCCCATCTTTCTCAGCAAACTTATCATGATTATATGCCGGCACTTCACCTTCTTTTGCACCTCCAAATTGAATAGAGCTCTTAAACTTCTCAACTTCATCGCTATAAAGAACTTCTATTTCAGGATATATAATTCTTAATTTCCTTGGTTCTATTTTTAGTCCCACAGTAGCTGTTTTATCAGAAGAAGATATTCCATTGCTAAATTTGATTTTAATTTCATAAGCAGAGCCAACTTTCATTATAGAGCTATTAATTATCAACAAGTTATCTTCCAAAGACACACCATCAATCGTATTATCAACAAGCTCATACGATACAACCGGAAAAAAATCAACCTTCTCATCAATACAACTAACTAAAGTAGACAAATCTAACAGATATAGATCATCACCATAGTTCATTTCTATTTCCTTTGAACTGTCAACATTAAAAATATTAGATTTCCATATAGCATAGAGTTTAACAGATTCATTGCTTATTTTTATCTCAAATTTATTATCAATATATACTGCCTCTTTCGCATCAGGGGAAATGCTCCAGCCAACAAATAAATAACCATCACGTGTTGGCAAAGTATTAATAGCAACTTGAACATTACTCTCTGAAGTTGTTGAAATTTTAATAGGCATGCCATTTACATTTTCACCATTAGGATCAAAAGAAATATCATAAAACTGTATACCATCTATTACCACATCCTCCTTGTTATCATAAATAGTAATATTCCCATTATTAATAATAGTTCCCTTGTTTTCCACACTTCCATTAATAATCAAATTCCCGTTGTTAACAAAAGATCCTCCTGAATTAATCTCCAATGATCCACTATTTGTTAACTTAGTTCCTTCAGCAACCGTTAAGACTTCATCACTACATACCTCTAAGGTATATCCTTCTGGTATTTCAGCATCAGTGCTTAATACAGGTTTCCCATATACTCTACCAACTTTTGTCTGTTCATCAGTAAAAAACACGCCTATATATTCCGCTTGTACCTGTGTATTGAGTAATTCAATTCCATTGCTAATCACAAAAGCATTTCCTGGAACTCCATTCAGATTAGAGTAAAAATAAGCTGCCTTATTTTTATTGCAGGGATCTCCAATTCCATAGTATATATCACTATGAGCTGTTATTGTTCCACCATGAATTGTGATCTGAGTCTCCATTGGGTTATCAGGCAAAGTTTCAGCACCATCTATTCCTATTCCCATCCCATAACAACTCGATGAATTAATGATACCTCCATTTACAATTATATGTCCAAAAACACTTCCCTGACTGGCTCCTATACCGGCTCCAAAATAACTTTGGAGTAAATAACGACCTCCATTGATAACTAGCCTTGAACTATTATGACCGTGTATTGGCTCATAGTTATCCCAACCAATACACGCCCCATAAGTTGCTGTAATCATTAGATCATCATTGTTGGTTCCATTAATTACCAATTGCCCATTTACATTCGCTGGGGCAGATATAGCAGCTTTGATACGATCTTGATAGCTATTATCCAATATGTTACTTCCTTTGATAATAACATAAACATCTTTTGCTTTATTACAATCTATGGGTGACACACTTTTTATATTGACATCTTCCAATATAATAGTTATCTCATCTTGAGCGGTGGCGATAATACCATATTCCCATAGCTCTCCATTTGTAGTAAAATGGTACTCACCCCCTTCAGTGATTTGATAATTCTCTAAATGAGATCTTAAATCAATTACTTCATCCGCACTTACACGTTGTGTTAATACTAAAACCAAAAAAACAAAAACTAATATTCTCATTATTAATAATTTTCCCAATTCATTTTCAATTTATTCTCCAATACTAAATGTAAGACTACACCATATTTAAAACGCATAATAAACACTTTAATTATCCTTCTGTAAATCAAAACGTCTCCTCTTAAGTATTATCAGGTCAAAAGTACGACTAAACTAGTTATAAATCAAACCTTATATGTAAAGATTGTATCAAGACTGTAAAAACTCCGTCATTCTTTTGACTTCTCGCGTACCCTCGCTTTGAACTATTTCCAAAATGGAAACAGTTGCTTCCCGTGACAATTCGCCTTCTTCGAAGATATTGTTCAAGTGTTTGTTTATAGCAGATACACCGAATCCGGACGGGCATACCGTTCGATCAGTTGACGCATCCCCGTATTGATACCGATCTGGATCAGCCCCCCTGTTTTCCGCCGCCGGTAGACAAGCAGCCGCCCTCCGTCCTGGATATTCTCGCGTGTGAGGTGCACTAAGTCCGTAAACGGCATCCCGCAGGCCATAAAGCTGAACAGCGCCAGATCAACCGCCCCGGCCAGTTCCGGCTTTCCCCGCAGGTTCAGCCCGGCAATCCTCTCGACCACCTCGACCGGCACAGCCCGTTTTTTCGTCTCCTCCCGTTTCAGCCGCAGCCCCGCAAAAGGATTCTCCTTCCAACGGCCACCCGCCTCCCGGCAGGCTGCGTTATACATCGCCC
>NZ_QUDI01000082.1:0-4048 GCF_003477465.1 Parabacteroides sp. AF48-14 | reverse complement strand
AGTCCAACCTAGCATTGGAAGTAACAACTCTTTATTAACCTGATATACTGTGTCTATAAACTTTTCTCTAAATAAACATGATTATTATATCGATAAAAAAAGCCCATCATTAGAGTCATAAACAAACTGATTTGTTTTTACAAAATGATAATTCGGATATATTTTTACAATTCTTCCACTTTTATCAAACAATATGATTCTTTTAGACTCTGAACCGTTACAATTCGAAAAAAAAGCACAAAACATCGTTGAATCTAATGGGATTACACATTTAGAAGAAGACCAGTTTGAACTCATAGGTATTTTTATTTTACCAACAAATTCCCCATTCAGATCGTAACAAACTAAAGAATTATAATCACCAAAAAAATAAATTAGATTATCATATGGATTATAAAAATTACCATACGTCATACGAAAAGATTCTGGATCATCACCTCTATGCCCTATTTTTCTTAAAAATTTCCCAGTTTTAGAATCAAATAAGAAACAATTATCTGAATCCCATACTAATAAACTATCCCCGATCTGATTTACCCCCATAGTTCCTAATCCCAACAAACAAACATCAGTCGTTTCTAATGGAACATAACGAACAGAATCAAAAAACACACTCATTTTCGCCTTTACCTCTGGACGTTTTTTTGATACATGAATTACTGGCAAATCTTCCGCAAAAGAAGAATTAAATACTAAGATAAAAATAAATAATAATAAAATCCCATTACATCTCATATTCTATCCATTTTAAGACTAAAAAAACTTGAGACTTACAACTTCCAGTAAGTCTCAAGTTTATCCTTTCATAATTGGCGACAGCCACCACCATGTTTGCATGCTTGACGAAGATCACTGCTCATATCATCCGTGCTAAAATACATCCCCACCCATGACTTTTTAAAAGGAGGATTGGCCCCTTGACCATCACAAGAACAAGCGAAATAAGACTGTCCTTTAATTAACTTCATTTCTTGAGAGTTCAAGATTCTGCATTTACCATTCAAAACAAGATTTTTTAAAGCATCCATATTCTATAAATTTTTAATTAATTATATAATAAGAGAAGATACACCGACTTATTCTATTAAAAAACTACTACTTTATATTAAAATTTCCTTCAAAAACTTCAGTCCCATAATTAATTTCTATCCTATATTTCCCTTTATCACCTAAAGTGATAAGAACCGTTTTCAGAGAAGAAAAAGAGGTTGTCACGCTCTCGCCATTTTCGCCATTTGTAATAATGACAGTCGCAGTTTCCGGCGAATCAAGAAACGACACATAAACCGTTTGATTGTCTATCCAAGCACGAACAGGCAGTAGGCTACGTAAATCCTTATCTCCATATTTTGCCCGCAACTCTATATCACGCGTGTCTGTTACTTTAGCAGATAATAGAGAAGGAGAAACAAATGTCAATACCCATGCGGTAATCAAAAAAAGAAAAGATATCCTCTTCATAAAGCATTCTGTTTAAAGTTTGTAATGCAAATATAAAGCCCTTCTCTATTACAAAAACAGGAATAAATACGTTTTCCCTTATTTTTTTAATACCATCACATTCAAACACTTAACAACCGTTTCATTAGAGCCAAAGATTCTATTTCCTGTTTTTTAGCCAAAAAACAGGAATCACTAATACCAATTTCTTATGATTTTGTCCAAAGATAAAGTTGTTAACGTTGGGAAGCAGCGTTTCCGGATGCCCGATTTTATACGCCGGGTCATGTCTTCTCCCAAGCCCAACACACAGGCAATCTTTCCTGTTTTCAGCCCCAATTTGGTTAGGCAAATAATCTGGATTTCACGATCGGTCAAATTAAAACAGTCGGTTAGCCGTCTAATAAAGCCGGGATATACCTGATCGAAATTATCCATAAAGACTTTCCAATCCTGATCTTTCCAGATATCCAAAATTAATCGCTCCTGAATACGGAACAAACAGCTATTCTGACCGATCAACTCCTTCTGCCAAGTTTCATACATCTTACAGAGGGAACTAAATTCTTCTTTGCTTTTCAGCTCCTGTTGTAATTGCATTTCTTTTTCCGATCGTAGTCTTTCCATTTCTAAACATAAAGTTTCCATCTCCTGCTTTGTTTTCTGTTGCTCATCCGTCAGAATCCCGATCTGCTCTTTATATTGCTTTTCATTTTTCGACATCGAACTTAACCGCTGATCTCGTTGGCTAAGCAATAAATCTTTTTGATTGATTAAAACGTCTTTTTCATGCAGTATTTTTTCTTTTTCTCCGATTGCTTCCTGCCATTGGGTTTCAATTTCTTCCAACTTTCGTTCATATTCAGCCTGTTGTTTCCGGTTATCTTCCTTCAGTATATGGACTTGTTCGTTTCTTTCTCGAACCAAACAGTCTTTTTCCTCCTGAATATGACAAAGCGATTGCTGAGCCATTTCTAATTTCACATTATTATCACTCAGCTCTTTGTTTTTGACAGATAATTGCCTCCTATTTTCATCCAACATTTTCTGTGCTTCCTGATTGCGCAATCTCTGCAAAGATAACTTCTTATTAAAATAGGAATAGATAAACGTACCGACAATCAAACTTGCCAATACCAGGATTATCAACACAAATATCCGAATCCTGTCTTCTTGCATTTGCCTGTAGTGCCGGCTCTCTACCCGCTCCTTGTTATATAAAGCTTTTACCCGTTCCAATTCCTGAGGACGATAAACATGCTCAATGGAATCTCTTAACTGCAAATAGGTCTCATTATACATGAAAGCAGAATCATATGCCCTGCTTTCTTTCGCCAATTGATATAACAGGCGATTGGCATTGCATTGAATAAATACATTTTCACTCCCCAAAATCTTTTCAATATAAAACAAAGCAGAATCGTTTTTCCCCAAGACATGATAAATATCTCCCAGATTATAATATTCTGTATCCAGAAATTTCGGATTATCGGTGCTTTCTAATGCACCCCGATAATATTCCAATGCTGTGGTATATTCTCCTCGCTCTTCACTAATATTACCAAGAGAGGTAAGAATTGTACCTCTTTGTCCTTGAGCATGACCCTCATTTGCCAATTGCAACGCTTTCTCATAATAAATGAAGGCACTGTCAAGTAAATTCAGTCCATGCAAACTTTTTCCGACATTGCATAATGTATTGACCATACCTGCCGTATCTGAATCATTGGTATACGCCTGATACGCTTCTTTATAATAAACAATACTTTCCCGCTGATTCATATTTTTCCAATACAAACTTCCCAAATGATTATTTATACGAGCCCGTAAATTAAAATCAGGCGTTTGAGCCACTTGCTCCTTCGCATTCAAATAGGCTTCCAGTGCCTCTTCTTCCAAATCCAGATCTGACAACACCCTCCCCTGACAATAATAAGCCTGTGCTTTCCGATGCGGATCTTTCTGTTTCTCAAAATACCTTACCGCCACCCCGATCATCGAATCCGACGTATGCTCCACATAATTCTTATCCCGCGCCTGCGTGACCAGTAAACACCAGGTGGCATATTCTGCCGCCGAAAGGTTTTCCGGAGACTGCACGGATTCCAGCAGGCACAACGAACTGTCCGGCCGGCTGTCCATAAGGGTTTCGGCTTCCTGCAATAAAGGGAGGATATGAGATTGTTTTTGGCAAGCGGTCAGGCTAACGATAAACAAGAATAATATAAAACGAATCTGCCTATTCATATTAATAGCGTTTGTAGATGCAATGATACAAATACCTTTCCTTATTTCTATATTATTTTGTTGACAATTTGTTGACACTTGAATATTCCGCACTAAAACAGAGATTTACAATAACCACCTATTTTTCTATTTCACCTCAAAAAATGAACGATTTCAATTTGACTTTTCGCTACCGAAACAGCACATTTCGTGACAAACGAACCGGTGGCCTGCGCAGCCCGTTCAAAAAGGATGACATTTGTCAAACCGGAACAGAGACTTCCCGACATTCCGATAAAGCTTAACTCCCGGAGAATCGAATATTTGAAAGCATGAAGGGGAAGGGACAGGAATATGGCAAGGATTCGGAGGCTATTTTTCG
>NZ_QUDI01000081.1:0-4556 GCF_003477465.1 Parabacteroides sp. AF48-14 | reverse complement strand
TTACTTCAAAGTAAGTCAATATGCCTTCGGGTAAGAATAGTTCGTAACCTGTTTCCATTGAGCAAAAATAATTATTTTTTGCTTTCTCCACAACTTTTCGGGGTGAGCCTTAGTATATCCCAAACCAACGAGTTGCGAGGAGTAGAAAAGAAAAACGGAGAAAGTATTTCTACTTTCTCCGCTTCAGTACCCAGAGCCGGGATCGAACCGGCATGGAAGTGAATCCACTGGTGTTTGAGACCAGCGCGTCTACCAATTCCGCCATCTGGGCATTTGTTTTTTCTAATGCGTTGCAAAGGTAGGCATTATTTTTAAACCTGCAAGGGTTTGTCGCTTTTTTTTCATTTTATATCTTCTTAGTAGTTGAAGGCAGACTAAATACCGGAATATTTCGTTAACTTTGTAAGAGTAAAACTAAAAAACAACCTGAATCATCATGAAAGATAATTATTGCGTTATCATGGGCGGCGGGATTGGTAGCCGCTTCTGGCCATTCAGCAGAGAAAGTTACCCGAAACAATTTCTCGACTTTTTCGGCACAGGCCGGTCGCTGCTACAGATGACATTCGATCGTTTCTCTAAAATCATCCCGATCGAAAATATTTATATCGTAACGAATGAACAATACGCATCACTTGTAAAAGAACAACTGCCCGAACTGGAAGAAAGGCAGATCCTGTTGGAGCCCGCACGCCGGAACACAGCTCCATGCGTCGCTTATGCAGCCTATCATATCAAGGCCTGCAACCCGAACGCGAATATTGTCGTTGCTCCCTCCGACCATTTGATCCTGAAGGAAGATGTCTTCCTGAAAGACGTGCAAAAGAGCCTCGACTTCGTCAAAGACAACAACGCCTTAGTAACCTTAGGTATCCGCCCGAGCCGCCCCGAGACAGGTTACGGATACATCCAGAGCAGCGACGTCATGTTAGGAGAGTTCACCAAAGTAAAGACATTCACCGAAAAACCGAATATCGAGTTAGCTAAAGTATTCATGGAAAGCGGCGAGTTTTTCTGGAACTCCGGCCTCTTCGTCTGGAACGTCAACTCGATACTGGAGGCATTTGCAAAATTCCTCCCCGATATTTCCCTCCGTTTCGACCTGGGAAAAGAGAAATTCAATACGGAAGAAGAACGGGGATTTATTACCGAAAACTTCCCCTACTGCCTGAATATCTCCATCGACTACGGCATCATGGAGAAAGCGGATAATGTCTATATGCTGTGCGTCGACTTCGGTTGGGCCGACTTAGGGACATGGGGATCGCTGTTCGACCTCGCCCAGAGGGACGAACAAAACAATGCACTGCTCAAAAGCGAAGCGATGTTGTACGAAAGCACCGGCAATATCATTGCACTCGACAATCCCAAACGCCTCGCCGTCATACAAGGGCTTAATGATTGCATCGTAGCCGAATCCGGAAATGTCCTTCTGATCTGCAAGAAAGAAGACGAACAGCGGATCAAACAATATGTAGCCGACGTCCAGATGAAGTTCGGCAAAGAATTCAATTAAATAATAAACAAAAAGGCTGTATCAAAAACCCCTCGTTCCCGCGCTTGACGCCATAGCCGTCAAGCTAATGTCTCTAAATAGCAAAAAGGCAGTGGTTTTGTGAGATTATGTTAAAAAAGTACGTATTAGAGCTTTTTTTACCCCATTCTTTTGAGGAACAGGGTTTGATTTCGTATTTTTCACCATGATAAAGAACGTTTAGTTTTTTAGAGTAAGAACCGGAGTATTGTCAGGACAACAAGGGACTCCGGTTTTTTTATTTAAATATAGTCTATATAATTGTTTTATTTAAGATAATAGTAAAATAAATCTTCAAACGTGATATGTTTTTTTCTATTCTCCAGATAATGATTTCTACTAAACCGGGTGATCAGGGAGTCTATATATGTTGTATTTCGCCAACCTTTCCTCTTTAGAATATCACTGATTATATCAAAATGTAGCCAAAGGCTTTACATGCATTTGTATGGACTTAAAAGCCGTTGATTTGTACGATAATAGAAAGATTGTATAACACGCATAAATCTGTAATTTATTAGAATCAGAATAAGTTTGGCGTATAGAATACAAAGAAAACGTTCTGCTCTGACAGCTGTAACAGAAGCCACGCCGGCAATGCTTTTCCACTGTTTAAAAATCAATTCTATCTGCCAACGAAAATGGTATGCCTTTAAAATATCCGGGGTATCAAGTATCTGGCAGGGTATATTAGTAACAAATAGATTCAGATGATATCTGTCCTTTGTCTCTTGGCGAATTGTTGCATTTTTATATCTCTGATTTTGCTTTTTCAATGTGGTAATGCGTTTCTCATATACTTCATCAGAAGCTAAACTGACACATAGCCGAACCACGATCTGCTCTTTTATTCCTAACCGGACTATAAACTGCTGATGAGTCAGTCGGTATTTTTTCATCTTCTGATAGACTGTCTTTAATTCAAACCTGTTTCCTTGCAAATCAAATAGTTCTACCGTGGTATTTAATCGGGAGAGAAAAAATGCTCCTGCAGACTTTATTTGTTTGAACTTATTTATACTCCAGTAGCCTAAATCCCGGATTAGTAAGTCATTTGAAAGAATTGGCTGTGATTCTTCTCTGGACTCTTCAAAATCGTTTCGGGTTTCATTGGTCAGGGAAAAACCTATAATCGCATTGGATTTGAGATCATATTCAAACTGAATACACATGCCTGACTGGATATCCCCAAAACCACCATGACCTTTGTATTGATCTTTCAGCCAGCATGGTAATTTGAACTTGGTAGAATCCTTTATTCTAACCCGGCTAAAAGCTTCTAAAAAAGAGGTATCTAATGTACTGCTCATACGTTGACCGGCAATATAATTGACGACTGACAACACATATTTATAAGCTGAGTCCGTAAATCGTTCATCAATGGCCTGCTTACTTACATCTATATTCAATTGCCAGGATAAGTAGTTACTCATCTGGCTTAAGGAACAATAACCTGCTTGATGCAAGGCACAATGCAAAAGCAAATCTATAAACACTTGCGGCGTTATTTTGCCAAAGCGTTTATAGAAACCATTTGCTTCTGCACAGTTCCATAAAATTCTTGTGGTTAAAGAATTTCGAAGAATATCTATATTCATCTTTTCTTCAACAGATAATTGAATACCCCCCTTATTTTACTAGTATTACAACACTTACTTCGATTAGCTTGACGGCTATGGCGTCAAGCGCGGGGACAAGGATATTTTGATACAGCCACGTTTAAACTAACCGTTCTTCTTTCCCAACCCCAACAGGAACTCGATCAGTGACCTCACAAACTCCAAAATCGACCTTACTTTACTCATACGCTTTCTTTTTTTTAATTACTGATTAATAACTGAATCTGGCGTGCGATCGACACCAACATCTTCCGGTATGCCGCCCGGTTGTCGCCGTTCACCTCGCTGATGTAGCGGCTGTAGGCGATCTCCTGCGCATAGGCCGCCGGATAAGCACTGACTGCCGCCGCCTGCGGATAAGCGGTAAAGACGAGGCGGGCAAAATCCAGAAAACTATGCTCCGGCGTGTCGTAGCGGCGAAACAACAAGCCCCCGCTCCCCAAGTCCGTCTTCCCGCCATGCCAGTACGCATTTGTCACCCCATAGCCCGTAATCCCGAAGAAATTATGATACTTCACCGCTAACGTGCTCTCTCCCCAACCCGATTCGATTGCCGCCTGCGCCAATATCACCACCGGATTCATCCCATACAGCTCACCCGCCATACGCGCCGCCCCGCCATACCCTTTCACAAACTCCCCCTTCTCCATAACTCTTTTAATTCTTAATTTTTAATTCTTAATTATTAATTCTCAAAGGATTCCCGGTCTCTCAACAGGCGGTTTCCCCGGTTCCAGCAGTATGTGTTCACCTTTTACCGTCAGTGTCAGGTTCCGCAACAAAGTGCCCGGACGGAAACAGAGGCGGGGCCGGCGAAGCTGCGATGCTTGAAACACATCCTCCGACGTGCTCCCGGAACTGCCCAATATATACTGGAAATTGCCCAACTCGCCAAGCTGCACCACTTCGCCACGTTCCAACGATTTTGCCATGAATTTTGTCATCCGGTCTACCACCAGTTTGACATCGCCACTCGAAGCCGTCGAGCTCTCCGCTATCAAATCGCAGAGTTCGTCAAAGGTGCAGGTACGCGTGGCACGTGTCTGTGCATAATAGAGAAACTCCTTCCCCTCTTCCACTTTCTTACTTATATTCTTCCGCAAAACCAAATGATACTTTATTCCCATAAACGTTACTTTTTAAAATGATTAATAAGGACTGTCTTGTAATTAATTACACTGTAAAGATACAGCGCAGCCCACCCTCCTTTGAAGACACGGGCGACAGGGCGTGACATCCCCGCCTTTTATTACCGATTACCACCGGAAACATTTGATAATGTGAGATTTATTCTGTATATTTGATTAATTAAAAACACAAGAAAATGACAACAACAACCTTCCGCATCCATGCCTACGGAGTAGGCGAACTGGCCGGCCTGTACAACCCCCACCTTTCCCACC
>NZ_QUDI01000080.1:0-5214 GCF_003477465.1 Parabacteroides sp. AF48-14 | reverse complement strand
AAAAAACAATTTAACAACGAAGAGTTTGATCCTGGCTCAGGATGAACGCTAGCGACAGGCTTAACACATGCAAGTCGAGGGGCAGCACGAGGTAGCAATACTTTGGTGGCGACCGGCGCACGGGTGAGTAACGCGTATGCAACCTACCTATCAGAGGAGGATAGCCCGGCGAAAGTCGGATTAATACTCCATAAAACAGGGGTTCCACATGGAAATATTTGTTAAAGAAGCAATTTGCTGATAGATGGGCATGCGTTCCATTAGGCAGTTGGCGGGGTAACGGCCCACCAAACCGACGATGGATAGGGGTTCTGAGAGGAAGGTCCCCCACATTGGTACTGAGACACGGACCAAACTCCTACGGGAGGCAGCAGTGAGGAATATTGGTCAATGGCCGAGAGGCTGAACCAGCCAAGTCGCGTGAAGGATGAAGGATCTATGGTTTGTAAACTTCTTTTATAGGGGAATAAAGTGCACCACGTGTGGTGTTTTGTATGTACCCTATGAATAAGCATCGGCTAACTCCGTGCCAGCAGCCGCGGTAATACGGAGGATGCGAGCGTTATCCGGATTTATTGGGTTTAAAGGGTGCGTAGGTGGTAAATTAAGTCAGCGGTGAAAGTTTGTGGCTCAACCATAAAATTGCCGTTGAAACTGTTTTACTTGAGTGTGTTTGAGGTAGGCGGAATGCGTGGTGTAGCGGTGAAATGCATAGATATCACGCAGAACTCCAATTGCGAAGGCAGCTTACTAAACCATAACTGACACTGAAGCACGAAAGCGTGGGGATCAAACAGGATTAGATACCCTGGTAGTCCACGCAGTAAACGATGATTACTAGGAGTTTGCGATAGACAGTAAGCTCTACAGCGAAAGCGTTAAGTAATCCACCTGGGGAGTACGCCGGCAACGGTGAAACTCAAAGGAATTGACGGGGGCCCGCACAAGCGGAGGAACATGTGGTTTAATTCGATGATACGCGAGGAACCTTACCCGGGTTTGAACGCATTTGGACCGACCAGGAAACTGGTCTTCTAGCAATAGCCATTTGCGAGGTGCTGCATGGTTGTCGTCAGCTCGTGCCGTGAGGTGTCGGCTTAAGTGCCATAACGAGCGCAACCCTTATCACTAGTTACTAACAGGTGAAGCTGAGGACTCTGGTGAGACTGCCAGCGTAAGCTGTGAGGAAGGTGGGGATGACGTCAAATCAGCACGGCCCTTACATCCGGGGCGACACACGTGTTACAATGGCATGGACAAAGGGCAGCTACCGGGCGACCGGATGCTAATCTCCAAACCATGTCTCAGTTCGGATCGGAGTCTGCAACTCGACTCCGTGAAGCTGGATTCGCTAGTAATCGCGCATCAGCCATGGCGCGGTGAATACGTTCCCGGGCCTTGTACACACCGCCCGTCAAGCCATGGGAGCCGGGGGTACCTGAAGTCCGTAACCGCAAGGATCGGCCTAGGGTAAAACTGGTGACTGGGGCTAAGTCGTAACAAGGTAGCCGTACCGGAAGGTGCGGCTGGAACACCTCCTTTCTGGAGCCAGAGTCTGGTTAAGTAGGAACAACGGTATGTTGTTCTCGTGTACTACGGTTGAATATGTATTCATATATGATCTTAAAACTGGACAACCAGTAAAGAGAAAGATGAAGCTGAGATGAAAAACTCTCAGGCAACAAGAAAGAAAAGTTGACAGTCCTATAGCTCAGTTGGTTAGAGCGCTACACTGATAATGTAGAGGTCGGCAGTTCAACTCTGCCTGGGACTACTTCATGAAATTAAAAATTAAGAATTAAAAATTAAGAAATCCGATATTATTTTTTAATTGATCCTTCTTAATTATTAATTTAGAATCCGGGGGATTAGCTCAGCTGGCTAGAGCATCTGCCTTGCACGCAGAGGGTCAACGGTTCGAATCCGTTATTCTCCACCAAAAAAACATCAGCAATGGTGTAAATAAGATCTTTGACGTATTGGACAACTTCAAATAAAGTTAAGTAACGAATAAAAGTAAGAGCAAGCTAAAGATATATCAATCCAAGACGCATTTCTTCATTATTAATTTTTAATTATTAATTTAGAAACCGTGTCATTGATAAAGAAAGTAAGCAAGGGCAGACGGTGGATGCCTTGGCTCTCGGAGGCGATGAAGGACGTGATAAGCTGCGATAAGCTTCGGGTAGGTGCAAATAACCTTTGATCCGAAGATTTCCGAATGGGGCAACCCGGCTGGTTGAAGGCCAGTCATTCCGTAAGGAAGGCGAACGTGGGGAACTGAAACATCTAAGTACCCATAGGAGAAGAAAACAAAAGTGATTCCGCAAGTAGTGGCGAGCGAACGCGGAATAGCCCAAACCGGTGTTGTTTAGGCAATACCGGGGTTGTAGGACCACGGCATAGCAAGAAATTAGTGAAGTGGAACGTTTTGGAAAGAACGGCCATAGACGGTGATAGCCCGGTACACGACTCACTGACGAAGCTTAGTGGTATCCTGAGTAGCGCGGAGCACGAGAAATTCTGTGTGAATTAGCGGGGCCCATCCCGTAAGGCTAAATACTCCCGAGAGACCGATAGCGAACCAGTACTGTGAAGGAAAGGTGAAAAGAACCTCGAACAGAGGAGTGAAATAGTCCCTGAAACCGTCTGCCTACAAGCGGTCGGAGCATCTTCGGATGTGACGGCGTGCCTTTTGCATAATGAACCTACGAGTTACTTTCTCCGGCAAGGTTAAGTACTTCAGGTACGGAGCCGAAGCGAAAGCGAGTCTGAACAGGGCGAGTTAGTCGGAGGGAGTAGACGCGAAACCAAGTGATCTACCCTTGGTCAGGATGAAGGTTAGGTAACACTAACTGGAGGTCCGAATGGGTATACGTTGAAAAGTGTTCCAATGAACTGAGGGTAGGGGTGAAAGGCTAATCAAACTTGGAGATAGCTCGTACTCCCCGAAATGCATTTAGGTGCAGCCTGCGGTTAGTATAGTATGAGGTAGAGCGACTGATTGGATGCGAGGGCTTCACCGCCTATCAAGTCCAGATAAACTCCGAATGCGTACTATATATTGCCGTGGAGTGAGGGCGCGGGTGCTAAGGTCCGCGTCCGAGAGGAGAAGAATCCAGACCATCAGCTAAGGTCCCCAAATAACAGTTAAGTTGAACTAACGAAGTCAGACTGCAGAGACAGCTAGGATGTTGGCTTGGAAGCAGCCATTCATTTAAAGAGTGCGTAACAGCTCACTAGTCGAGGAGTCTGGCGTGGATAATACTCGGGCATAAACTGTTTACCGAAGCTATGGATGTGGTAACACATGGTAGGGGAGCATTCTATAGGCGTCGAAGGTAAGGGATAACCCTTGCTGGAGCGTATAGAAAAGCAAATGTAGGTATAAGTAACGATAAAGGAAGTGAGAAACTTCCTCGCCGAAAGACTAAGGTTTCCTGATCAACGTTAATCGGATCAGGGTAAGTCGGGACCTAAGGATAAGCCGAACGGCGATTCCGATGGAAGAATGGTTTAATATTCCCATACTACTTTATGGAGCGATGTGGAGACGGAGAAGTGACAGTCCTGCCATCTGACGGAATAGGTGGTTAAAGGGTGTAGGCGTTGATACTGGTAGGCAAATCCGCCGGTAGAGCCGAACCTGACAGTATGCTGCGTACTTGTACAAGGCAATATGGACGTAAACAGGCTCCCAAGAAAATCCGCTAAGCATATTCATAAAGTACCCGTACCGTAAACGGACACACGTAGTTGGGTTGAAAATACTGAGGCGCTCGAGTGATTCACGGTTAAGGAACTAGGCAAATTGACCCTGTAACTTCGGGATAAAGGGTCCCAGCTGAAAGGCTGGGCGCAGAGAATAGGTCCAGGCAACTGTTTAACAAAAACACATGGCTGTGCGAAATAGAAATATGAAGTATACAGCCTGACACCTGCCCGGTGCTGGAAGGTTAAGAGGAGGACTCATCGCAAGAGAAGGTCTGAATTGAAGCCCCAGTAAACGGCGGCCGTAACTATAACGGTCCTAAGGTAGCGAAATTCCTTGTCGGGTAAGTTCCGACCTGCACGAATGGTGTAATGATCTGGACACTGTCTCAACCGTGAGCTCGGTGAAATTGTAGTATCGGTGAAGATGCCGATTACCCGCGATGGGACGAAAAGACCCCGTGAACCTTTACTATAGCTTTACATTGAATTTGGGCAATTGATGTGTAGGATAGGCCGGAGACATTGAAGCAGGTACGCCAGTATTTGTGGAGTCACCGTTGAAATACGGCCCTTTGATTGTTTGAGTTCTAACTCGCGGTATGCGAGGACACTGTATGGTGGGTAGTTTGACTGGGGTGGTCGCCTCCAAAAGAGTAACGGAGGCTTCTAAAGGTACCCTCAGACCGATTGGTAACCGGTCGTAGAGTGTAATGGCATAAGGGTGCTTGACTGGGAGACTAACAAGTCGATCAGGTAGGAAACTAGAGCATAGTGATCCGGTGGTTCCGCATGGAAGGGCCATCGCTCAAAGGATAAAAGGTACTCCGGGGATAACAGGCTGATCGCTCCCAAGAGCTCATATCGACGGAGCGGTTTGGCACCTCGATGTCGGCTCGTCACATCCTGGGGCTGGAGAAGGTCCCAAGGGTTGGGCTGTTCGCCCATTAAAGTGGCACGCGAGCTGGGTTCAGAACGTCGTGAGACAGTTCGGTCTCTATCTATCGTGGGCGTAGGATATTTGAGGGGCTCTGACACTAGTACGAGAGGACCGTGTTGGACAGACCACTGGTTTACCGGTTGTTCCGCCAGGAGCACCGCCGGGTATCTAAGTCTGGATTGGATAAGTGCTGAAAGCATCTAAGTACGAAGCCAGCCTCAAGATGAGATATCCCTCAAGGGTCGTTGTAGACTACGACGTTGATAGGCTACAGGTGTAAGGGCAGTAATGTCGAAGCCGAGTAGTACTAATAGCCCGAGACTTTCTTATCACAAAGGAAAGGATTGATACGTCTGAAGGATTGATGATGTGAGTCATCAATAAGCTCAGAAATAAAAGTTACGTGACTCCAAAATGGAGTTGTCCAGTCAAAATCTTAATATAAGGTATTAAGGTGGTTATAGCGTTGGGGATCCACCTCTTCCCATTCCGAACAGAGAAGTTAAGCCCAACCACGTCGATGGTACTGCGTAAAAGTGGGAGAGTAGATAGCCGCCGTTTTA
>NZ_QUDI01000008.1:0-133666 GCF_003477465.1 Parabacteroides sp. AF48-14 | reverse complement strand
TTACGCAGAGGAACGCAGACTTATTTTCTTTTAAAACAATAAATGATCTGCGTTCGTCTGCGTTATCTGCGAAATCTGCGTCCGGTAATACAAACGTAGCGTCTTACCGTTAAATCATCATTTACAGGTTCACAATTCCTTAGAAGGAAAGCAATTGTCAGTGTAGTTAAAAGCAATTTATTTCGCATTCAAAAATAATTGTTTTTATAGTTACAGACAATTGTTTTCCTTTCCGGATATCTATTCCTGGCATTAGCTGGTGGCCGGCAAAGACCTTTCTGAGAAAAAAAGAAATGATTATAAACCATATAATATATTCACTATTGGTTATGTCACAAATTATAAATACTTTTGTCTCAGAGATAAAAACAATAAAAAATTGACTATGACAACTTATTTACAACCAAACAACTGCCAAAGTTGGGACGAAGTACAAGATGAACTCTTTGGTGCTACCGGAACTCCTCTACGCGAACAACTTGAGAAGGAAAGCGAATTTTTTCGTATTAGCGAACGATTGAAACTGGCCAGAAAAGAAGCAGGGTTAACTCAACAGGAACTTGCCGAAAAGGTCGGTTTGAAACGAAGTGATCTTTCTCTTATAGAAAATGGAAAGATTGACGTCGGGATTACAACACTATTCGATTTATTCAGGGCCTTAGGCAAAAAACTTAGTTTTACCATTTTATAGCAAAGAAAAACAAACTGAAACTATGGAAAATATACGTAATATCTTCTTTTATGGCAATTACGCTAAAGAGTTTATCAAGGAACAGCGCTTCCCTATACAAAAGAAAACCCGTAAAACACCAACTAAGGAAATACAAAAGGCTCTTTTGCTAATGGAGGAATATTTCACAAATAAAAGATAACATTGAAAACATTCCACAAACTTTAGATATATTTGAACACTCAAGTTATCTGATACTTAAATAAGACGGAAGAAATGAATAAAGTAGTAATAGCTATGGACTCCTTCAAAGGTTGCCTGACCACTGAAGAGGCCGGGAAAGCGGCGGAGGCAGGAATAAATGCGGTCTTTCCTAATTGCGAAACACTTCTTTTCCCTATCGCCGACGGAGGCGAAGGCATGTTGGATGTACTCCTTTCCATAACAAACGGGACGTACGAAAACCTGACGGTACACGGTCCTCTGATGGAACCCGTAGAAGGCAGATACGGCCTCTCGGGGGACGGACGGACAGCTTTGATCGAGATGGCGACAGTCAGCGGACTGCCACTCGTGCCGCGGGAGAAAAGAAACCCGATGCTAACTACGACCTACGGGACAGGCGAACTGATCCTCGATGCACTCCGGCGAGGTTGCCGCAAGTTCATTGTCGGTATCGGAGGCAGTGCAACCAACGATGCCGGACTGGGGATGCTGCAAGCGTTAGGATTCCGCTTTCTGGACAGGGATGGCAATCCGTTGGGAACAGGTGGAAGGGTTATGTCGGAAGTGGCAGCCATAGATACGTCTGCTGTTCATCCGGCCTTAAAAGAGGCACATTTCACAATTGCCTGCGACGTGGAGAATCCTTTCTGCGGTCCTGATGGGGCGGCTTATATCTTCGCCCCTCAAAAAGGGGCTGATTCCGATATGGTGAAAGAACTGGACGCCGGTATGCGTTCTCTTGCACAAGTCATCCGGTCAGTAACAGGCAAAGAGATTGCCGATTATCCCGGAGCCGGGGCAGCCGGAGGCATGGGCGGCGGTTTCCTCGCATTCCTGAATGCCGAATTGAAGCCGGGTATCCGCCTGATGCTCGAAGCACTGAATTTTGAAGAAAAGGTAAAAGGAGCCGATCTGGTTATCACCGGTGAAGGACGGGTAGACGGGCAAACGGCCATGGGGAAAGTCCCTTCCGGTATCCTGAAAGAGGCACAGAAACAGAATATTCCCGTCATCGTGATAGCCGGAAGCGTAGAAGATACGGAAAAGATGAACCGGGCAGGCTTCCAGGGAGTATTCTCTATCACGCCGGGCCCGATCTCATTAGAAAAAGCGATGGAGCCGGAGTTTGCCAAAGCAAACATCCGCCGGACAGTCAGCCAAGTCTGCTCGGCGATCCGTCCGTTTATTACCCGATAAAATAAGCGTTTTAGAAGTTCATCTTCTCATCGATGATATATTCCGGACGTGCTTTGATTTCATCAAACAGGATTCCGACGTATTGTCCTAACACGCCGACTGTCAACAGCTGGACGCCGCCAAAGAAAATGACGGATGTCATGATGGATGTCCAGCCTGTTTCGGCTTTGCTGAAACCGTATATCTTGCCTAAGGTAAACCAGATTGCCAATACGATACCGACCAGCACAGCTATAAATCCCAGGCTCGTAGCCAAGCGTAACGGTTTCTTTGAGAAATAGAGCATGGCAGTCGTAGCAAACTTCCACATCTTGCTAAACGGATATTTCGTCTCGCCGGCAATACGCGCCTCGCGCTCGTAATAAAAGGGAACTTGCTTAAAACCCACCCAGCTGATCAGCCCACGAATATATTTGCCCCGCTCCTGGAAGCGGTCGAACTGGTCCATCACTTTACGGTCTATCATACGGAAATCGCCCGTATCCAAAGGAAAGCTGACATCACTCATATAGTTGAGCATACGATAAAAGGCTTTCGCTGTAATTTTCTTAAAAAGCCCCTCACCTTCCCTCGACTTGCGGACACAATAGACCACGTTAGCCTCTTCCTTCTCTTGCAAAGCCAGGATATCGGAGATCAGTTCAGGAGGGTCTTGCATATCGGCATCCAGAATGACAGCCAGGTCGGCATCACAATTATTGATGCCTGCCGTCACTGCCGGCTGGTGGCCGAAGTTGCGGGAGAAATGGATCACTTTCACCTGCGGATCGGTTGCTGCAATCTCGTTCAGCATCAAGCGCGTGCGATCCCGGCTACCGTCGTTGATGTAAATAATTTCCGTTTGAACCGGAAGCTGTCTCAACGCTTCCCGTGTACGCCGGTACGATTCGGCAATAACCAATTCCTCGTTATAACAGGGAACTATAACCGCAAGTTTCTTCATCTGCATTTAAGCCTTAAACGTATAGAACTTATTCATTATAAAATTAATCACCGTATAGAAAGCCATTGCTATCAACTGGTTATAATACGGATCGATCGGCAGGCAGGGATTCAGGACATACAGCAGCAATCCCAACTGCAGCAAATAGCACACTCCGAACACTACGCCAAAACGGACGGCACTGCCGATCCATCCTGCCGAGCTCCGGAATGTCCATTGCTTATTCCATATAAAACTATTTAATACGCCTGCCACATAACCGACTACGTTCGAGACTACATCCGAACACCCGAACAACTTCATCATAACCCAGATGACAACGGCGGTTATTACCGTATTACTTACTCCAACTATGCCATATTTAATGGCTTGCTTGACTGTTTCCTCCATTCTTCTTTATAATCTCGTCCACTTCCTCCGCCGACAATTCCTTCACATTTGTGATTGTGAAGACATCGGAAAGGAAGTTTCCATACTGGTTACATTCGCCGATCACCAGATCAAGCGTCAACTTGATATCTGTCCGGACCGGAATCAGAAAAACCAGCTCCAAATAATTCTCATTGATTGTCAACCGTTCGATCTCACAGTCCGCTTTCCCGAGGGAATACGGAAACTCACGTTCGATCACTGTCCGCTGATAATCCTGAAACGGCTTCAGTTCATTCGCCAGGATCAGGACATAAAAACGTAACTTCTCTCCTTTTCCACCCAAACCGGTGGAGATATAAACCTGCTTCTCGTCAGACAGTTCGGACTCCAACGCGATACGGCTCTCCATTAACGCCATATAAGCCCAATCCGCCACATCCGGATCAGGGGCCTGCGCATATTCTTCCAGGATCCGGTAAGCTTTCACCTTACGGGAAGTAGCCAGCATGGACAATACATATCTCTTATGTTCCGTAGACGATTCGGGATCATCCAGACTATTTTCGAAAATGGAAAAATCCATATTCGAGATATCCGGCTTGTCTCTATCTTTCCTGATCTTCTCGGAATATTTAAAATATTCCATCTGCCGTTCTACCGGTACACGCTGTTCTAATATATGGAAATGTCCGTCAATCCTACTAAAAGAGTCCCGGAACTTCTTGAAAATGTCATTATCCTCTTTCATAAGCCTACTTTTTAGTTTTGTACATATCCATTAAACAAGAAACTAAGACAAATGTAAGGCTTTTTCCCGATAAATAACTATCGGGAAGGTAAAAACGGGATATTATTATGCTCCGGCATAGATCAAAAATCCTAAACCGATCACAAACAGGACAAACATTCCGGCATTCAGATAGTCCGACGAACGCGGAGCTCCCTTAAACTCATGCCAGATCAAAATCCCCCACAGAGCGGAGACAAGTGTCGCTCCCTGTCCCAAACCGTAAGAGATGGCAGCTCCTGCCTTTTCGGATGCGATCATACTGAAAGACTGGCCGATACACCAGATTACACCGCCCAACATACCGACAAGGTGCGTTTTGGCATTTCCTTTGAAATAACCGGAGATGGATACCGGAGCGCCTTCCACCGGACGTTTCATCGCTATCGTATTGAACAGGAAATTACTGATAAACACACCCAGGGAGAAGATAAATACAGCCGTATAGGGAGTCAGCTTGCCCGGAGCCGGATTGGCAAAATTCCCCAGGTCCATCGAAGCGGCAACGAAACGGTAGAAGAAAGCCATGATTACACCTGCGGCAACAGAAATGAAGATACCCTTTCCGGAAACCTTCTTCGAACCGACCAATGCTTTTTTATAGGCCAGCCCGTTCAGGAGGATGGCAACAGTGATCAACGCCACGCCGATAAAGATATACATCGGTTCACCTTTGGCCGCCCCGAAATAGTTGACCAATACGCCCAACACTAATGCCAACCCGATCCCTACCGGGAAAGCGACCGACATCCCGCAGATCGCAATGGCCGCCGACAAGAGGATATTGGCTGCATTAAAAACGATACCACCCAGGAAAGCGCTTCCCAACGAGCCCATATCGGCCTGTGCCAGATTGGGCAGGAAGCTCTGTCCTTCAGTGCCGATGCTTCCTAACGTAAAGGCTGACAATATGGAAAAGAGCAAAACTCCGATCACATAATCCCAGTAAAAGAACTCATACCGCCACGTTCTGGAAGCCAGCTTCTGCGTATTTCCCCACGATCCCCAACAGAGCATTGTTACAACGCAGAACAGGATCGCCAACGAATAATCTTGTACTATGAACATAATATTCTTATTTTGAAACAGGTTGATGCATCATGTAATTCTCGATCAAAGCCGCCATTTCCGTCGGCGGCACTTTCTCTATCAGGCGAAGGTCCCTGCCTCTCTCGTCCAGTGTCCAGCTATTCGTTCCTTCATCGTCCACGACACGGAAAGTTCCGCGCTCTACATTGTAATAGGGTTCATATCCTTTGATAGCAACCAATACAGCCGTAAGGTCCCAGCTCATCCGCCCGTCCGGATCACCTTCGGCGAAACAGAGGGAATAGGCCTCTTTCACCGGGCTGTTCTCCACATTCATCCGTACGAGCTTCTTTCCGGTAAGAATCACATTCCCGATCTTCCAGCCACTGAATACGATTTCCGTAGGCCACTGTTCCGCCACTACACGGGAAGACGGGACATCACAATAAACATTAAACTCTTTCCCTTCCGGAAAGAAACCAGCCATCGAAACCAAGCGTTTCACCTTCTTGGCCACCAACTCGCGACCGGAAAGAGGACTGTATTCGTCACCCTGCGAGAGCAAAAGATCTTTCAGGTTTGTGAAAAAGCCGATCGTACAAACCACAACGCTGTTATCGGGTTGTGCACTCAAAATCCGGCGGTACACCTTCACCGCGTCGGGAGCATCCGATGTTTTAACTGTCTTATGCGGATAGTTGGCGGGAAGCGCTTCCGTCCATTTAACCTTATGCCAGGTAGTCAAGGAGGGGCCCCTCACTTTCGGAGCTCCGACAGGGATATCCGGCCGCTTGAAATAGGTATTCAACACTTCGATACAGGGCACGACATTCTCATCCTTATTGGAAGAAACAGTCGCCAGAATATTCACCTGCCCGCTATCGGCCAGCGCATGCATCAGGGCCATTGCCCCTACATCGTCATAATCCGGTCCCAGGTCGGTATCCAGTATCAGGTTGACAGGTTGTGCAGCCGGCTCTTCTGCGGTTGTTGACGCCGGCTTACCGGTACAGGCAGCCAATAGTGCGGCCAAACAGATAAAAAGAATTGATTTCTTCATGGTATTATAATTTATTGATGAACAACTTGAAGAGGCGCATCAGAATAGACCAATGCCTCATTAAAATGAACGGAAGCATCCGGTGCCGGATTCAGCCATTTGAATGTAAAGATATGCTTTCCTTTGGGAATCTGATATTTCCAGAACAAATCATTTCTGCGGGTTCTGGAAGCGGCAGGCAAATTAGCCGTTTCGACACATTCGCCGTCCATATACATTTCGACGCGGGCAACATAACGCTCATCGGCAGCCCGTACATATCCTTTGAATACGATTCCTGTTCCGTCGAGCACAATCTCCCCGACATCGGTTATATTTCTATTCACACGAATGAGATTTTGAGGAAATAATCCTTCAAACGCTTTCTCATAACACACCGGAACTGGCGATTGACAAGCAATCGTGACCTCTTTTTCCCCCACCGTTCCACCGTTCCGTTCGATCATCTGCAAGGCCTGCTTGAATGACATCTCATAAGTCCGGTTCAGCGATATATCCGTATAGGCAAAATTCAAATCCTCCACCTCCTTGAGATTCTTCAACCAGTATTCCGGAATCCGGCTATAGCCCAGGACAGTTCCTAAGATACCGGCTGCCGAAGCAGGATTACAGTCCGAATCCTGGCCACAACGGGTGGCAATATCCATTGTCTTGAAGAAATCACCCTCGCCATACAACAGCCCGATCAAGATATAAGCACTGTTAATAACAGCATCGATATTAAACGGGACAAAGACACCATCCGGACAACCGATATCCTCACTCCATTTCTTTTCGCATTCAAACCAGGTACGTTTCCAATCGTCCGGAAATTCTGCATGCCAACGGATCACATCGCTCATGCATTGGTAGTAACGGCTTTGTTCCGGTATCGTTTTCAGTGCTTCCGTCACAATAAATTCAATATCGTCCGACACGAAGGCAAGCGAATACATAGCACCGACATATACGCCACCATACCATCCGTCCCCATAATTCATGATATGTCCGATCTTGTCGGATATTTCGGAAGCCGCATTCGGCATTCCCGGCGACATCAGACCGGAATAGTCCGCCTCTATCTGGTAATCCAAATCGTCCGCATGAGGATTATTCAACCAATGCCCGGAAGCGGGCGGCATGATTCCCTGCAGAATATTATAACGGGCCGACTGGTTCGCATGCCAGAGAGGATAGCCGGCTGTTGCAAAAGCCATTGCAAACGAATCGACCGGAGCATCCAGTCCTAACCGGTCGAAGACATCGACAAACGTCAGGTCCATATAAACATCGTCATACAACCCGGGCGAGTTCTCATACCACCACTTGATATACCCATCCGTCCAGGGAATCGGGACATATTCCTGGATCATCGTCCCGTTATACCTGAACTCTGTCGGTCCGCCATAGGTACAACCGATCGTTTGTCCGGCCCAACCGCCTTTTATCTTATCCAATAATCTTTCCCGGCTGATTGTAAATGTTTCGGGAAGAGTTGCCGTTTTTTGTCCGGCCGGTTGCTGCGAACAAGAGATTGCTCCCCCTATCAAAACAACAGCCAGCATTTGTAATATTGCCTTTTTCATAATAACAAATAAGATTTATATTAACCGAAAATATCCACTTCATTCCGATAAGGTGCCGATGATTGCGCCCCTACACGTGTCACCGATATAGCCGAAGCCTTACAGGCAAAACGGGCAGCTTCCTTCAGGTCGCGCCCCTCGGAAAGGGCTACGGTCAGGGCTCCGTTAAACACATCGCCGGCTGCCGTCGTATCGACAGCCTCCACTTTCCAGGCCGGGACAATCTCGGACTTTCCGTCACAGTAGATAAGCGCTCCTTTCGATCCGAGTGTAATGATCACGTTCTGCACTCCCATCCCGGAAAGGACACGGGCGGCTTCACAGGCGGAGGAGTCGTCTGTTATCTTCACGCCGGAAATCATTTCCGCTTCCGTCTCATTCGGTGTGATCAAGTATAAACGGCGAAGCAGTTCGGCTGATAACGGATGAGCGGGAGCCGGATTCAGGATCACCTTCTTTCCCTTCTCCCAAGCCAGATCGGCGACATAACAGACTGTCTCCATCGGGATCTCCAACTGCATCAAAACCAGATCGGCCTGCTCGATGGCCTCCTCCGCCCTGGCCAAATCGGAGGGCATCAGGTTGGCATTCGCTCCGGAGGCAACGACAATACAATTTTCGGCCTTCTCGTCCACCGTGATCAGCGCCACACCGGAAGGATGCTCGGAATCTGAAAATATATAAGAAGTATTGATACCCTCCTCCTCGAAAAGCTGTTGCGACTGATGGCCGAATATATCACTTCCGGTCTTGCAGATAAAAGTAACCGGACCACCCAAGCGTGCAATGGCGACTGCCTGGTTTGCCCCTTTCCCACCGGGATTCATGAAGAAGGTTCCGCCTAAAATCGTCTCGCCCGGACGGGGCAGATGGGCGGCTTTTATGACCATATCGGTATTGCTGCTACCGACCACCAGGATCTGTTGCCTGATTGACTGTGTTGTATCCATGCCTGTATCTCGTATTAAATATAATTGTCCACAATGAAGCGTTACAAATATAATCGTATATCTTTTCTCTTTTTCTGCATAATTCTTTTGTAAAGATAAACCCAAATCTTACTTTTGCAAAAGAAGTTTGCAAGAATAAAACTCATATACAAGCAGATAAGTTCATGAAACAAGCCACAAAACTCAACCAGATCATTCTACTGATCCAATCGCTCTCCAAAGCGGAAAAACGGTATATCCGGCTCTGCTCCAATCTGCAAAACGGGGATAAGAACTATATGATCCTGTATGATCTGATATGTGAAGGCTTCTCTCCCGACCAGATATTCGAGAAATTCTGCGATGAAGTAAATGAAAAAAGCTTCGAGATGGCAGCCAAACATCTCTACCAGGTATTGTTGGACAGCCTTGTGCAATTGCGTGAAAAGCAGGATATACAGACAGCCATTTTCAATTACATCACCAAAGCCGGTATCTTGTTTGAACGCGAGCTATTCGACAATGCATTTGACGAATTAGATAAGGCCCGGAAGCAGGCTGTCACGTATGAAAACGACCCGCTGCTTCTGTTGATCCGCCGTACGGAGCTGAAATATATGAGTGCACTCGGCTTTGAAGGTATCAGCGAGAAAGAGTTGGTAAATAAACAGATGCAGATTAACGACGTGATGAAATACGCCCGCAACACCAACCTCCACCTGCAATTATATGACATTCTGAAACACCGCATCACTTACAAAGGATATGCCCGTTCCGACAAGCAGAAAGAAGACCTGAACGATCTTGTTTTAAGTGAACTAAACCTGGTTGCCAACCATTCCTACCAGGGATTCGAGGCTCGTAAGCTTCACTTGCTGTTCCAGGCAACCTATTACCTGAACACGGGAAACTACAAATCCGCCATCCGCTTCTATCAGGAATTGATCACCCTGTTTGAAGCCAACCGCCATCTGATTCTCAACCCGCCGATCTACTATCTCAGCGCCATCGAAGGGGTACTGGATAGCCTACACGTCGCCGGATTATATCAGGAAATGCCTTTCTTCCTGTCCAAACTCGAAGAAATCAGCACAGGCGACTATCCGTCGGAATTTCTGATAGAAGTGCAAGCCCGCCTCTATTTGTACAGACTCTCAAGCTTGCTCAATACAGGACAATTCGAAGCGGCTTCACATCTTGCAGCGGAGAACAACGAACTCTTGTCAAAAAAAGCCACGACAGCGGGACCGGAAACACAATTGCGGCTGGCCCTTTATTCCGCCATCCTCCATCTTTGCCTGGGAGAACCGGCAAAAGCCCGTAAGAGCATGAAAAAGATATTCGGCTCCGGCAAATCATTCCACACATTGCCCTCTTACAAAACAGCCCGTCTTGTCAATCTGCTAATACAGGCGGAATCGGGCAATTATGACTTTTTTGCAAACGAAATCAACTCCATCAAACGCAATATCCGCTACGAGAAACAAACATACAGAACCGAAAAACTCCTGTTCCATTTCCTGATGGCCCATCCCTTGCCCGTCTATAAAAAAGACAGGGAAAAACTTTGGCAGCAATACCGGAAAGAGATCACACTAATCCGACAAGACAAATATGAAAAACAACTCCTTAAAACATTCGATTTTACAGCCTGGGTCGAAAGCCGATTAACCGGCACACCTCTCCGGGAGATACTGACCGGCACAAAAAAAGGGGCCGTGTAAGCCCCTTCATCTATTTATTATTATCAGGTCAAACCCGAATCTTATGTCCGCTCAACGCATAATAGAAAATCATCAGATAAGCCGGGAAGCAGATCCAGTAAGCCTGTTGCAAGTCGCCGAACACATCAGCCAACCAACCGAACAGTAACGGGAAGATAGCGCCACCCACGATAGCCATCACCAACAGCGAAGAACCCGTCTTGGTGAACTTGCCCAGGTCTTTCATGGCAAGCGGCCACAAAGCCGGCCACATCAACGAATTGGCAAGACCCAACAGGGCGACGAACCAGATGGAAACATGAACCGGAAGGAATACGACCAGCAAAGAACTTATCACACCTATTATAGCACAGATAAACATAGCCTTTTCCTGTGAGAGATATTTCGGAATAAAGAATACGCCGACCAGATAACCGGCCACCATACCGATCACCGTATAAGAAGTATATATCTGCGGGTCAGCCAGACCTATCGATTTGGCATAATCCACAATACTTGCCATTGCCAACGTTTCAACACCTACATAACACAGCAAAGACACCAGACCTAACAGCAGGTGCGGGAACTGCCAGATACTTGTCTTTGTGGAGGCATAGGAAGAAGAAGCTTCCTCATCACTCTCGTCCTCCCCTTCCGCTTTCACTTCGGGCAGCGGGACAAAAGCAACCAAAACACCCAACAAGACAAAAATACCGGAGATAAAGTAGAACGGCAACTTAATGTCATCCAACTGCACATCGCCCAGATTCAGGAATACGCCCAGGAAAATAGGTGCGATCGCCCAAGCCGCCTTATTGGCAATCCCCATCATGCTCATACGGGTAGCAGCGCTTTCCAGCGGTCCGAGAATTGTAATATAGGGATTTACAGCCGCCTGCAACATCGTATTACCGATACCGCTTACGAACGAAGCCAACAGGAACATGGCAAAACTCTGGTTCTCGGCAGACGGGATAAACAGATACAAACCAATTGCAAAAAACAGGAACGAAAGAATCATCGTCTTCTTATACCCGATCGCCTTGATGATAAGCCCGCAGGGATAACCGAAGATAACAAATGTAGAGAAAGTAGCGGCCAGAACCAGATAGGATTCGGCGGTAGTCAAATCCAATGCCGTACGCAGGAACGGAATAATCAATCCGTTAATGCCTAAAGCGAAGCCGATCATAAAGAACAGTACGCCAATTACAACCAAAGGGAATAAATACCCTTTTGAAGCAGAGTTTGTGTTTTCCATGTTTATTTGTTTTTACGTTTATAAATTATTCTCCGCAAATGTACTGATATTTTTGGATTCTATCGTCATATATTTTATAATCCGGCATTGAAACCTTTTTCTTCTTATAAAACTAAAAAATACACTTATCAGAACAACATTTCCACCTTTTCTCTATATTTGCACCCAAATTGTTTAGGGATCAAATTTATGGCAACTACTACTAAAGAAATGACGGCGGGAGCTCCCCTTCCGCTTATTCTCAATTTTACCTTCCCGCTGTTGCTTGGAAATATATTGCAACAAACCTATTCGCTTGTCGATGCCGCTATCGTTGGAAAATTCTTAGGGATTAACGACTTGGCTGCAATCGGGGCAAGTACGTCGGTCGTGTTCCTGATACTGGGATTCTGTAACGGGTGTTGTTGCGGGTTCGGGATTCCGGTTGCACAGAAGTTCGGGGCGAGGGATTACAAGACAATGAGGCGTTATGTGGCGGTCAGCCTGCAACTGGCAACCCTGATGTCTGTCGTTATTGCGATCCTGACAAGCATCTACTGCGCGGATATTCTGCGTAATATGCGGACGCCGGACAATATTTTCCGCGGAGCCTATCTTTACCTGTTGGTGACGTTTATCGGAGTACCCTATACGTTCTTCTACAACCTGCTATCGAGTATCATACGTGCACTTGGAGACAGCAAAACGCCATTCTGGTTCCTTCTTTTCTCGACCGTATTGAATATCGTGCTCGACCTCTTCTGTATCCTCGTATTGGGATGGGGCGTGTTGGGTGCGGGAATTGCAACCGTTGTGTCACAAGGCGTATCGGCCTTGCTATGTTACTTCTATATGTACCGGCATTTCCCGATTCTAAGAGGAACTCCCGAAGATCGGAAATTCCGCCTGCCATTGGCTAAGAACTTACTATATATAGGCGTCCCGATGGGGCTCCAATTCTCGATTACGGCTATCGGCAGTATCATGTTGCAAAGTGCCAACAACGCACTGGGAACCGCCTGTGTAGCCGCCTTTACCGCCGCCATGCGAATCAAGATGTTCTTTATCTGTCCTTTTGAAAGCCTGGGTATTGCGATGGCGACCTATGCGGGACAAAACTATGGGGCGGGTAAGCCGGAACGTATCTGGCAGGGCATCAAAGCCAGCTCCCTGATGATGATGCTCTATGCCGTGGTTACTTTCATCATATTAATGTGGACTTCCGACAAGATTTCCCTGCTGTTCGTGGATGCTTCGGAGACGGAAATACTGGAAAACACAGTCTTGTTCCTCCATGCCTCCTGCTATTTTTTCCCGATTTTAGGATTGCTTTGTATCCTGCGCTACACCATACAAGGGGCGGGCTACACCAATCTCGCCATGCTCTCCGGCGTGTCCGAGATGATAGCGCGGGCATTAGTCAGTGTTCTTGCCGTACCGGTATTTGGGTTCCTTGCCGTCTGCTTCGGTGACCCGACAGCTTGGGTCGCAGCCGACCTGTTCCTGGTTCCGGCGTTCATCTATGTCTACCGCAGGTTGAAAAAGACGGTACGGAGCGCCTGATCAGGCAATGCCCAGCAGCTCCACTTCAAAGACCAGCGTAGAGAAACCGGGGATCGGACCGGATGTACGTGTGCCGTATCCAAGCGTATAAGGAATATAGATCATCCAACGGTCCCCTACATGCATGTGCCGAAGGGCTTCCTGCCAGCCTTCGATCACCTGGTTCAGCCGGAAAGCCTCCGGATATCCTCGTTTCCAGGAGTTGTCGAACTCACGTCCGTTAATCAACGTGCCGCGATAATGGACGGAAACTACATCACTCAACCCCGGCGAAACCATACCGGAACCTTTCTCTATTTCTTTATATAACACGCCGCAAGGAAGTTTCATAACTCCCGCCTGTCCGGCCATCTCATCCATAAACAGCAAATTCTGTTCCTTATATTCTTCTTTCTTTCCCATTCGAATTTCATTTAATTCATGGGCAAAGATACAAAACGAAATAGTATTGCAGTACTTCATGAGGGTATGGTGCCGTAAAGGAATGAATGACCCGGCAGATAGAATGAACGATGCGGAATGTGTGCCCCCTCCATACCTACCCGCTATTCATGTCACAGCTGTAAAACAAAAGAAATCCAACTGTAACATAGAAGGAAGACAGTTGTAACATGCAAAGAATACAACCGTAACATGCAATAGAAGACCGGTATTTACCCGTTATTGCTCACTACTTGCCAGTATTAAACGACCAGACAAGGAAGGAAGGGAGGCTAAAATAAACAGAAAGAAATAAAAAGAGACAAACAATTCTACCAGAAGTCTGTTCTTTAATGGCTAAATCTAAACAAAAAAGTTATGCACATACGTACATGGTGTTATGCTGTGCTCTCCCTGATTTTGCCTATGACGGTACAGGCACAAGGGGAACACAAATACCTGGATCACGCATTGCCGGAGGCGTGGCAGGAAGACGACAGTAATTTCCAACAGACATTACCGGTAGACGACCAGTGGTGGAAGAACTTCAACGACCCCGTACTGGATTCGCTGATCGAAGTGGCCGTCCGGCAAAACTACTCCGTACTGATGGCGGCAGACCGCATTGCAATGGCTAAGGCGAACCTGCGCATCCAACAAGGCAGCTACTCGCCCACCCTCGGACTTTCGGCAGGCTGGACCCGCCAACAAACCAGCGGTAACACCGGCAGCCTGCCGCGAACAACAACCCAATACAGCAATGCCACCCTCTCGATGAATTGGGAGATCGACGTATTCGGCAGTATCCGTAACCGTGTAAAGGCACAGAAGGAAAGCTTCGCCGCCTCGAAAGAGGACTATAATGCCGTGATGGTGTCCCTCTGTGCACAGGTAGCTTCCGCCTACATCAACCTGCGGAAACTGCAACAGGAAGTGGAGGTTGTGAAAAAGAACTGCCAATCACAGCTTGCCGTCGTCAAGATCACGGAAAAACGGTATGAGACAGGGCTTGTCTCCAAACTCGACGTAGCACAGGCCCTATCCGTCTACTACGACACAAAAGCCTCCCTTCCGATGTTGGAAGCCGGGATTATCCAATACACAAACGCATTAGGCGTATTGATGGGACTCTACCCTCAGGATGCCCGTAAGATCATGGAGACACAGAAACCGTTGCCGGAGTATGTCGAAATGGTCGGCATCGGCATTCCGGCCAACTTGCTGCTCCGCCGTCCGGATATCCGGTCAGCCGAACGGCTGGTGAATGCACAGGCTGCCTCACTCGGTGCATCCAAATCCGATTGGTGGCCGAAGGTATTTGTAAACGGTTCGGTAGGGTTCGCATCGCACGATTTGGATAAACTGGCGAACCACAATAGCCTCACGTACGAGATCGCCCCGTCCATCTCCTGGAGCTTCTTCCAGGGAGGTAAACTGGCACAGGCCACACGGCTTGCCAAAGCCCAACTCGACGAGTCGATCCGCCAGTTCAACCAGGATGTGCTGACAGCCGTCCAGGAAGTGGACAATGCGATGAACGCCTACAAAAACTCGATCCGGCAGATCGTCGCCCTCCGGGAAGTGGTCAACCAGGGAAAGCAAACCCTGGAACTCTCCCTCGACCTATACAAACAGGGATTGACCCCCTTCCAGAACGTACTGGACGCCCAACGTTCCCTCCTTTCCTACGAGAACGAGTTGACACAGGCGAAAGGATCTTCCCTCCTTAGCCTGATACAGCTTTATCAGGCGTTAGGGGGAGGTTGGGGAATTGAAGAATAGTTGAAAGTTGAAAATTAAGAATTAAAAAATAAGAAGATGAAGACGTATTTTAGAATAGGGATTGTGGGGCTGGCGGTGGTGATGCTGGCAGGCTGCAAGGAGAAGAAACAGCAGACGGAAACGCCGGCGCTTCGATCAGCGTGGCGATGCCGGTTGTAAAAGATATAACCTTGACGAAGGATTATCCGGGCTATCTGAGTTCGGACAGGATGGTCAACCTTGTTGCACGTGTAAACGGATATCTGCAATCGTCCGAACTTGTGCCGGGAGCCAAAGTGAAGAAAGGCGACCTGATATTCGTGATCGAACCGGAGGTCTACCAGAATAATGTCACGCAGGCGGAAGCCGCCCTCAACACGGCTAAAGCCCAGGTAGATTATGCCCGAAGTAACTACGAACGCATGAAAGAAGCCGCCAAAAGCGGTGCCGTCAGCCAGATACAGGTCTTGCAGGCACAATCGACAGCCGCCGAGATGGAAGCCTCCGTACGTAACGCCGAAGCCACCCTGAAAACGGCCCGGACCAACCTGGGCTATTGCTTCATACGGGCTCCTTACGACGGACGCGTCACACGGGCAAGCTATGACGTAGGCAACTATATCAACGGAGCCGTCCAACCCGTCACACTGGCCACCTTATATAAAGACGACCTGATGTATGCCAACTTCAACATCGAAGACAACCAGTTCATGCGTATGAAGCTTATTGCCGCACAGAACGATCCCAGTATCAAGATGCCGACCCATGTCACCATACGCGCCGGACAGGACGGACGCCAGACCTACACCGGCACGCTGGACTACCTCTCTCCCAATATCGACCTCTCGACCGGGACGCTGAACGTCCGTGCCAACCTGAAGAACGAAGACGGCGAACTGAAGAGCGGCCTCTACGTCACCATCACACTGCCGTACAGCGAACAGAAAGATGCCATCCTGGTGCGCGACGCCTCCATCGGTACCGACCAGTTAGGGAAATTCCTGTATATCGTCAACGACTCGAACATCGTACGCTATCGCCACATCGAAGCCGGACAGTTGGTGAACGACACGCTCCGGCAGATCGTCAGCGGCATCCGCCCGGATGAACGCTATGTAACAACAGCCCTGCTGAAAGTAAGGGACGGTATGAGTATTAAGCCTATAAAATAAAAAGCTATGGTAAAATTCTTCATCAACAGACCCATATTCGCTACCGTCCTCGCCCTCATCCTGGTGGTAGCCGGATTGGTCACGCTACATATATTGCCGATCGCACAATATCCGGAGATCACACCGCCTACCGTACAAGTCTCGGCCGTCTATCCGGGTGCGGATGCGGAAACAGTCGCACAGACTGTCGGGCTGCCCATCGAACAGCAGGTGAACGGTGTGGACGGCATGCTATACATGAGTTCCAATTCATCCAGCTCGGGAGCCTATTCGCTGACCATCACGTTTGCCGTCGGGACAGACATCGACATGGCGACCGTCATGGTGCAAAACCGTGTCAGCATCGCACAAAGCAGCTTGCCGGAGGCGGTGATCGTACAGGGCATCACGACTAAGAAACAATCGTCGAACATCGTCATGATGCTGACTTTAAGCTCCAAGAATCCCATCTACAACGGGCTTTACCTGAGCAACTACGCAAACCTCAACATGACCGACGAACTGACCCGCCTGCCGGGTGTAGGCTCTGTCAGTGTCATGGGTGCAGGCAGCTACAGCATGCGCGTCTGGCTCGACCCTGACGCCATGCGTATCCGGAACCTGACTCCCGATATGATCTTCCAGGCCATCTCGACACAGAACACACAGGTCTCCGCCGGCTATGTCGGGCAACCGATCGCCAAAGCGGACAACCCCTTCCAATACACGCTGACCGTAAAAGGACGCCTCACGACACCGGAAGAGTTCGGCAACATCATCCTCCGCACCGAAGAGGGTGGCAAGATCCTACGGCTGAAAGACGTCGCCCACATCGAACTGGGCAGCTCTTCCTACAACGTCACCTCCAGCCTGAAAGGCCATTCGAGTGCAGCCATCGCCATCTACCAGCTACCCGGCTCCAACTCGCTCGAAGTGGCCAAAGGGGTGCGCGACAAGATGAAACAGCTGGCCGCCAACCTGCCGGAGGACGTCACCTATGATGTAACCTTGGACACGACACAGGTCATCAACGCTTCCATCGATGAGGTACTCGTCACCTTCCTCGAAACGACTGCGCTTGTGATTCTCGTGATCTTCCTTTTCCTGCAAAACTTCCGGGCGGTCATCATCCCCTGTATCACCATTCCCGTCTCCCTGATCGGGACGTTGGCGGTGATGTCTGCATTGGGATTTTCGATCAATACGCTGACACTGTTCGGGCTGATCCTTGCGATAGCGATTGTGGTGGACGACGCGATCGTGGTGGTGGAAAATTCGTCGCGCCTGATGGACACGGGTAAATACACCGCACGCGAGGCGGTAACGGAGGCCATGGGTGAAATCGTCGGCCCGATTGTCGGTGTCGTGTTAGTACTGCTGGCGGTGTTTATCCCGACCACTTTCATTGGCGGCATCTCCGGACAGCTGTACAAACAATTCGCACTGACCATTGCAGCAGCCACCGTCCTGAGCGGATTCAACTCGCTTACGCTTACGCCCGCCCTCTGCGCCCTGTTTCTGCAAGCCAATAAAGAGCCGAAGTTCTTCGTGTTCAAAGCATTCAACAAGGTATTCGGCAAGACGCAGAGCCTCTATGATGACATTGTCGGCCGTATGCTGAAACATCCGGTTGTCACCATGTTAGTGTTCGGTGTCATAACCGCCGTGGCTATCGTCATGTTTATGCGCTGGCCAACCACCTTCATCCCTGAAGAGGACGACGGCTACTTCCTTGTATCCGCTCAGCTCCCTCCGGCTGCCAGCCTGAACCGTACGGAAGCGGTCGGGAAAAAGATAGACAAAATACTCGACAGCTACCCGGAGGTCAAGACCTATATCGGGGTAAACGGTTTCTCCATCATGGGCGGCGGCGAACTCTCCAATGCCGGTACCTATTTTGTAATCCTGAAGAACTGGGACGAGCGGAAAGGCAAGGCACATACAGCCTCGGCCGTCGTCAACCGCTTCAACCGCGAAGCCTATGGCATCGAGGAAGCCCAGATATTCGCAATGGTTCCCCCTGCTATCCCCGGATTAGGTGCTTCGGGCGGTTTGCAGCTGCAATTGGAAGACCGTAAGAACCTCGGTCCGACAGAGATGCAACGCGCCATCGAAACCCTTCAGCAGACCTACCGCAGCAAGCCGCAGTTGCTCAGCCTCTCGAGCATGTACCAGGCGAACGTCCCCCAATACAAACTGGAGATCGACCGCGACAAAGTGCAGCTGTCAGGACTCCAGCTCAACCAGGTATTCTCCACGCTGAGTTACTACATGGGAGCCGCCTACGTCAACGACTTCGTCGAGTTCGGACGCATCTACCAGGTCAAGATCGAAGCTAACGGAGAGGCACAGAAGGTCATAGACGATGTCATGCACCTGAGCCTCGAGAACAATGCGGGAAAAATGGTTCCCTTCTCTGCTTTCACCGAAGTGAAAGACCAGTTGGGGCTGGACCAGATCAACCTCTATAATATGTATAAGTCCGCCTCCATCACCTGCATCGCCAACCCGGAATACAGCTCCGGTGAAGCGATACAGGCCATGGAAGAGCTGGTACAGGAACAGTTGGGTGATAATTTCGGATACGAATGGACCTCCGTCGCCTACCAGGAGACGAAAGCCGGTTCTACGAC
Organism: Parabacteroides sp. AF48-14; assembly: GCF_003477465.1. NCBI lineage: Bacteria > Pseudomonadati > Bacteroidota > Bacteroidia > Bacteroidales > Tannerellaceae > Parabacteroides > Parabacteroides sp. AF48-14. Next base: position 114,418 of record NZ_QUDI01000008.1, on the reverse strand, counting down.
AATGCTCGTCTTTGCCATGGCGCTGTTGGTCGCCTTCCTGGTCCTTTCCGCCCAGTATGAAAGCTGGACAAGCCCGATTGCCGCCATTTTAGGATTGCCGATAGCCCTGTTGGGTGCGATCCTGGGCTGTTTCGTCATGGGTGTCCCGGTCAGTATCTATACGCAAATCGGTATCATCCTCCTGATCGCCCTCTCGGCCAAGAACGGCATCCTGATCGTCGAGTTCGCCCGCGACTACCACAAAGCCGGCAATCCGATACGCGAATCGGCCCTCGAAGCCGGGCACGTCCGCTTGCGCCCGATCTTGATGACCTCGTTCGCCTTCGTGCTGGGTGTCATGCCTCTGCTGTTCGCTACGGGAGCCGGGGCGGGAAGCCGCCTGTCATTAGGTGCAGCCGTCGTATTCGGTATGGCGGTCAACACCATTTTTGCAACGATGTTCATCCCGAGCTTCTATGAGCTGATGCAAGATTTCCAGGAAAAGGTGCTGGACAGGTTCAGCCGGAAATAAAAGTGAAATTAACAAAGGTGTCTGACAAGAGTTCGTGCTCTTGTCAGACACCTTTGTTATATTTTCAACAGTTTGACTTATTTTTCTGTATTATCAAAATCAAGTAGATTACCCGTATTATATCTGTCAAAATCAGACTGAAACAATCGGTCTTGAATGATACGATATTTCTCAAATTCACTTTCAGCGAATGCTTTGGCAACTTGTGCGGAGACTGTGCCTATATTGTTAAGTAGGTCATACTCATTAAACTGTAAAAAGGCGTCTAACTTCTTTGCCCAATCTTCCATTGACATAGGGATATGTCGCTCAGCTTGTTCTTCCGCATAATCCAAATACATTGAAACGATTCTGTCCAAACGAAGAAGTTCTCGTTCTGTAAGATAGTTCTTAGCGATAGAAACATCACTTTTGATAATCTTCCCGTTTGGAGCATTCTTCCATGTTGTAAGCCCCATATGCTCTTTATCGCTATCAGCTCTGTTCATTATCAACTCTGCAGCCGTATGACGATGAATTGCAAAATGAAGTTTATTCTGAACGTGTGCAAAGAGATCGAGCGTTGTTTGTGATTTTGCGTCATAATCAAATGCAGTAGCATATATATCAGTTATTTTTTGATAGAATAGACGCTCACTGGCTCGTATTTCTCTAACCTCTTCAAGCAGGCTATTGAAATAGTTCTCGTTGAAGAACGTTCCATTCTTCATTCGCTCCTTGTCTATCACATATCCCCTTATCGCATAGTCCCGGAGGATATTGGTCGCCCAACGTCGAAATGCTGTAGCTCGTTTGCTGTTTATACGATAACCTACGGCAATAATAGCATCAAGGTTATAATGCTTGGTATTATAGTTTTTCCCATCGGAAGCAGTTACCGAGAAAGACTCGGTAACTGAAATTTCATCTAACTCACCTTCTTTAAAAATGTTTTTCAAATGCAGCCCTATATTGTCTGTAGAACAATCAAAGAGTGTGGCCATCAGTTTTTGACTCAACCAAATCGTATCTCCTTGTAACCGCACCTCAATGCCATCTTCTTTCGCTTGATTTGTAAAAATCAAGAACTCAGCCGTACTATTGCGTATTTGAATTTTCCTATTCATTTTATATCCTCTTCCATATTCTACATATTGAATCAAACACAAAAATATTGCTTTTATTCGGTTTATGGGCATTTGCAGCTACCTTTTTGCGTCAATTCCTTTCCCAATATAAAACAAGTCTATCCAGGTATTGAAATTACCTATTTGACAAGTGTTTAATAACATCTTACTTTTACACCACAGTCAAAAACAATATCTGTAGACAGGCAGTTTTATTTTAAAGGATAAAGTGAAGCTGAAAGAATACGGACTAATAAAAAAATCAGTATGAATGACAAGAAACTAACTGCTGCCAACGGGCGTCCCGTGGCAGACAATCAGAACACGCAGACAGTAGGTCCGCGCGGCCAGGTCTTATTGCAAGATCCCTGGCTGATCGAAAAACTCGCACACTTCGACCGGGAAGTAATCCCCGAACGCCGTATGCATGCCAAAGGTTCGGGTGCGTACGGCACTTTTACCGTCACACACGATATCACCCGCTACACGAAAGCCGCCATCTTCAGCGAAGTAGGCAAAAAGACAGACTGCTTTGTCCGCTTCTCGACCGTAGCCGGAGAACGTGGGGCTGCCGACGCCGAGCGTGACATACGCGGCTTCGCCATGAAGTTCTATACGGAAGAGGGCAATTGGGACCTAGTGGGCAACAACACGCCGGTATTCTTCCTGCGCGATCCGTTGAAGTTCCCCGATCTTAACCACGCCATCAAACGTGATCCGAAGACGAACATGCGCAGTGCCAACAACAACTGGGACTTCTGGACACTGCTTCCCGAAGCGTTGCACCAGATTACCATCACCATGAGCCCGCGCGGCATCCCTTATTCCTACCGCCACATGCATGGATTCGGGAGCCATACGTACAGCTTCATCAATGCCGACAACAAACGTATCTGGGTGAAGTTCCACCTAAAAACCATGCAGGGCATCAAGAACCTGACCGACCAGGAAGCGGAGGCGATCATTGCCAAAGACCGCGAGTCTCACCAGCGCGACCTGTTCGAAAGCATCGAGAAAGGTGACTTCCCGAAATGGAAATTCCAAATCCAGCTGATGACGACCGAGCAGGCAGACAACTACCGTATCAACCCCTTCGACCTGACAAAGGTCTGGCCGCACGGAGACTTCCCGCTGCAGGATGTAGGTATCCTCGAGTTGAACCGTAACCCGGAAAACTACTTCGCCGAAGTGGAACAAGCCGCTTTCAACCCGATCAATATTGTCGACGGCATCGGCTTCTCGCCCGACAAGATGCTCCAGGGACGCCTTTTCTCCTACGGTGACGCACAACGTTACCGCTTGGGCGTAAACTCCGAACAGATCCCGGTAAACAAGCCGCGCTGCCCGTTCCACGCCTATCACCGCGACGGAGCCATGCGTGTAGACGGCAACTACGGTGCGACCAAAGGATACGAACCCAACAGCTACGGCGAATGGAAGGACTCTCCCGAGAACAAGGAACCGCCCTACCCCGCCAACGGCGCCATCTACAACTACAACGAACGTGAATACGATGACGACTACTACAGCCAGCCCGGCGACCTGTTCCGCCTGATGCCTGCCGACGAACAACAGCTGTTGTTCGAAAACACGGCCCGCCAGATAGGAGGAGCCGAACTGTTCATCCAACAACGTCACGTCCGTAACTGCTACAAAGCCGACCCCGCCTACGGCAAAGGCGTTGCCGACGCTTAGGGATCAGCTTGGAAGACGCGTTGAAAGAAACCAAATAAGCAGGATATTACTGACTAATAAAAAGGAGCTCCTTTATGAAAGCAGCTCCTTTTTTCTATTAATCGACTTTATATTCCCCGATCTGCTTAAAGCCGTTTAGGAAATCAGCGGCCGGCAAGCGCTTCTTTCCGGCAAGCTGCACGGAGAGCAGACGAAGATAACCGCCTTCTACGGCGATATCTATATGGCTATTTTTTTTATCCGTACAAAGAGTTCCGATGGGCAAGTTATGGTCTGACGGATGCTTCTCCGTCTGGTAGATCTTCAGTACGGTGTGCACACCTTCTGGTGATACAATCTCCGTCCAGGCAGCGGGATAAGGTGACAAGCCACGGATGAAATCGTATATCTTTTTCAGAGGCAGATGCCAATCGATACGACAGGTTTCTTTGAATATCTTCGGGGCGGGACGGAGTTCGGCTGAGTCTTGATAGAACTCTTCCTGGGGTATGGCGTCAGTCTTGCCTTCCAACAGTAGGTCGACAGTCTCCAACACCAGGCCGGCACCCATCGTCATCAGAGAGTCGTGCACAGTGCCGACATCGTCCGTATCGGCTATAGGGAGGTGTTTCTGGCGGATGATCTTGCCGGTGTCGATCTCGTGTGTCAGGAAGAAGGTCGTCACGCCGGTTTCCGTATCTCCGTTGATGACCGCCCAGTTGATCGGGGCTGCTCCCCGGTACTGAGGCAAGAGAGAGGCATGGAGGTTAAACGTCCCCAGACGCGGCATATTCCAGACCACCTCCGGCAGCATACGGAAGGCCACGACAATCTGCAAGTCTGCCTCCAACGCACGGAGTTCGGCGAGGAAAGCTTCGTCTTTGAGCTTTACCGGCTGGAGCACAGGCAGCCCTTTCGAGATAGCATATTGCTTGACGGGGCTTGCCTGCAAGACACTGCCATGACGGCCTACGGGTTTGTCCGGCATCGTGATCACGCCTACTACATTATATCCGCCTTCAACCAAGGCACGCAGGCTCTCCACGGCAAAGTCGGGAGTGCCCATATATACGATTCGCAAATCTTCTTTTTTCATCTTCTTAATCTCCTGAAAAGTTTTCTACCAGCACTTCGCGGTATGAGTTAAATATTTTTGACTTGGACATAAAGCCTATGTATCGTCCTTCCTCGTCCACTACTGGAAGGTTCCAGGCTTTCGTATCGTCAAAGATACGCATAATCTGCTCCATTGGTGTCCCAACCTGTATCTTGGCGGGAGCCGACACCATGAACTTGGAGACATGGAACCGGTTATATAACTCCGGACGGAACATAATATTCCGGATATTGTCCAGCAGGACGAGCCCTAACAGGATTCCCCGCTCGTCAATGACCGGGAAGGTGTTTCGTCCGCTCTTGGCGATCACCTTCACCATATCGCCTAACGACATTTCGGGAGAGACGGTGAGGAAATCGCGTTCGATCACACTGTCTGTATTGAGGAGCGTCAGGACGGCACGGTCCTTATGGTGGGTCAGCAACTCGCCTTTCTGGGCCAGACGCATCGAGTAGATACTGTGGGGCAGGAACATCTTGATCGTGATATAGGAGCTGACCGAGACGATCATCAGCGGGAGGAAAAGCTCGTAGCCACCTGTCAGCTCGGCAATAAGGAAGACACCCGTCAGCGGTGCATGCATGACACCGGACATGATGCCTGCCATCCCCAAAAGGGCGAAATTCTTCTCCGAGAGGTACATCGTAAAGGGGAAAAAATTAGACGCATGGGCAAACACGAAACCGGCAATACAACCCAAATACAAGCTGGGAGCAAAAATACCACCGCATCCGCCTCCGGCGTTCGTCGCACTCGAAGCAAAGACTTTGAAGAGCAGGATCAGCGTCAGGAAGAGTTGCAAGCCCCAGTAAGTATCGTTCAGACCGTAGAACATACTCTTGTCCATGATATGGGAGAACTGGCCGTTGAGCAGGGACGAGATCGTGTCGTAACCTTCACCGTAAAGCGGGGGGAATACAAAAATCAATACGCTCAGCATGATGCCTCCGACAAGAAATTTCTTCCAGTACTTACCGAGTTTCCGGTACATTCCCTCCACCCTGTTCATCACCTTCGTAAAATAGAGGGATACCAGGCCACAGAACACGCCGAGCAGAAGGACGTAGGGTATGCGTTCGATCACAAACACTTCGGTCTGTGAAAAGGGGAACATCGCTTCCGTCCCTGTAAAGATATAGGAGACAGTCGCAGCTGTCACTGAAGTGATAAGCAGAGGCAATACCGACGTCATCGTCAGGTCGAGCAACAGCACTTCCACCACGAAGACCACTCCGGTTATCGGAGCCTTAAAGATACCGGAAATGGCGCCTGCCGCCCCACAGCCGACAAGCAGCATCAACGTCTTTTGCTCCATCCTGAACAGGCGTCCCAGATTGGAACCGATCGCCGCTCCCGTCAGCACGATAGGCGCTTCCGCCCCGACCGATCCACCAAAACCGATGGTGACGGAACTGGCCACAATGGAGGTCCAGGTGTTATGGGGTTTGATACGGCTCTTACGCTGGGAAATGGCATACAGGATTTTCGTCACCCCGTGGCTGATGTCGTCCCGCACGATATACTTGACGAACAAACCGGCAAGCAGGATACCAATCACCGGATAGAGCAGGTAGAGGTAGTTAGCACCGTCCTGGTTAAAGTTTCCGGTCAACATATGTTGGATATGATGAATAATCCATTTCAGGATAATAGCGGCGGCAGCCGTGCAAATCCCGACCAAAAGACTGACGATCAAGATAAAATTTTTCTCTTTTATATGCTTGTCCCGCCATAGCAGGAACCGATAGAATAATCCTTCGTTTACCATCTTAAATACCTTTACCTGTAATTACTGTTTTAACTGTATAGATCAGAATTGTCAGATCCAGTGTCAGTGACATGTTTTCGTAATATAATATATCGTATTCCATACGCTCTATCATTTTATCCACATTCTCGGCATAGCCATACTTCACCATCCCTAACGAGGTAATACCCGGACGGACGTTGTGCAGCAGGTAATAATAGGGAGCCTTCTTCACAATCTCGTCAATAAAATATTTTCGTTCGGGACGGGGCCCGACGAGCGACATATCCCCTTTCAACACATTCCAGAACTGGGGCAGCTCATCCAACCGATACTTCCGCATGATCCGCCCGAACGGCGTAATGCGGCAATCGTCCTCCGAGGCAAGCAACGGTCCGTTTTCCTCTGCATTTACATACATGGTCCGGAACTTATACATCATAAACGGCTCGCCGAGATAGCCGATCCGTTCCTGACGGAAGAAGATGGGACCCGGAGAGTCTTTCTTCACCCGCCAAGCGATATAGGCGAACAACGGGGAAAGGAGTACCAATGCGGCAACAGAACAAACTTTATCCAGAAAAAGCTTAATATTCTGTGCGGCAGGCGAGAAATTGTTATCCGTCACGTCGACCAGGGGAATTCCCCGAATGGTCCGGATCTGGATCTTGGACAACATATTGAAGCGGTCTGCCAACACCTTTATCGGACGTTTATAACGGTAGAGCGAATAAAGGATGCCCAACAGCTCCTTGTTGCTTTTCGACTCGACAGCCAGGACGAACTCGTCGACATTCCCTGTATCCATCAAGGCCGGGATATCCTCCACCGTCCCTAAGACATGGGCACGGTCTGCCTTGGCGGGGATATTCCCGTTCTCCGATACGAAACCGTAAATATTATATCCCAGGCGGTACAGGTCGCGGGCGATACGGACAGCCTTACCTCCGGCGCCGACCACAAGTACGTTCATCGCCCATTTCCGGCTCTTGATCTTACGGACACCGTCCTGCGTGATCAGCAGGCGCGGGATATAGGTCACGATAAACTGTAAGCCGAACAGGCCGAAAAACAGCTTGTAATATATCTTGAACGAATGGGGAATATCGTCGAGCATCAAGGCAAAGAATACGACAAGCGTACCGATCAGCACCGTGATAAACGTCGAAAACAATTCGGTCAGACGGGATTTTCCAAACGGTTTATTATAATACCCGGAGAAATAATAAAGAACCAGCCAGAAAAAAGGGATGATTGCCTGGCCGGTAAGCACACCCGGATATTGCAGATAGTCGAGCAGACTGCTTGCCCCTTCGTCGATGGCAAACACCTCGTAACGAAGGATATTGAACAACAACCATGCAACGGAAGCCGATAGATAATCCGATAATATGTATTTCCCTGCCTGCTTGCTCTTCTTCATTTTTATCTGATTACCTGAATAACGCCACCATCTCCTAATTTAATGATATTGGAAGGTTTTGCCTTACTCATATCATCCTGGCGATACTTCACTATATAATCGACACCGTTCTTAATCACATCCGACACTTCACTGAAATTAGCCGGAGAAGGTTCTCCGCTTACATTTGCAGATGTGGAAACCAACGGCCTCCGGAAACGTTCGCACAGCTTACGTGAGAACTCTTCGTTTGTGATCCGGATTCCGACGCTGCCGTCTTCGCCCAACAGGTTACCGGCAATATTCTTCGCATGCGGATAAATAACCGTCAACGGTTTGTCGGCTACCTCGATCAAGTCCCAGGCTATATCGGGAATTTCCGACACGTACATACTCAGTTTCGCCGTACTGTCAGTCAGGACCAACATAGCCTTATTGTCAATTCTTCTCTTCAGCTCGTACACTCTTTGCACGGCTTTCTCGTTGGTTGCATCACAACCAATCCCCCAAATAGTATCTGTGGGATAGAGTATTATCCCTCCTGCCTGCATGATTTCACAGGCTTTTTGAATATCGTCTGTCATTGTTTTTTAAATAATGTCACAAATGTACAAATCATTCGCGGACTTTATTATAAAAAGTAGAGAAAATGTATTTTAATAAAAATGTATGCGCCTGAACAGAAATATCCATTTATATTGTCTAACTTTACGGATTGAAATATATTGGAGATTTTGTTGCTATCAGCTTCTATATCCAATATATCTGGGACGATAAAAAAGAAAAAAACAATATATAATGATTACAAAATGGAACTTTCAAACCCCAACAGAAGAAGAGTTACATAAAAGAGACAAGCTGGCAACCGAACTGGGCCTCAGTCCGGTCGTATGTCTTTTGCTCGTTCAACGAGGACTGACCACTGTTGAAGAGGTGAAGAAATTCTTTAAACCCAGCTTGAGCGACCTGCACGATCCATTCCTTATGCCGGATATGGAAAAGGCTGTCAAGCGTCTGAACAAGGCTCTGGGCAATAAAGAAAAGATTTTGGTTTACGGTGACTATGATGTAGACGGCACGACCGCTGTTTCTCTGGTCTACAAGTTTTTACGCCCCTATTCGTCATCATTGGATTACTATATCCCGGATCGGTATGACGAAGGGTACGGGATCTCATACAAGGGGATCAATTATGCCAAGGAAAACGGGATTACGCTTATCATCTCGCTTGACTGCGGCATCAAAGCGATTGAGAAGATCGAGTATGCCAAGGAATTGGGTATCGACTTTATTATCTGTGACCACCATATGCCGGACGACACATTGCCGGATGCTGTGGCGGTGTTGGATGCCAAGCGGGTGGATTCGATCTACCCGTATGAACATCTGTCGGGATGCGGAGTCGGTTTCAAGTTCATGCAGGCGTTTGCCAAGAGCAATAACTTCCCGTTTGCCGACCTGGAGAAACTGTTGGAACTGACGGCAGTCAGCATTGCATCGGACATCGTTCCCATCACAGGGGAGAACCGCATACTGGCCTATTACGGTCTAAAGCAACTCAACAGTAACCCGAGCCTCGGACTGAAGGGAATCATCGACATCTGCGGTCTGTCCGGAAAAGAGATCACCATCAGCGACATCGTTTTCAAGATCGGACCACGTATCAATGCCTCCGGACGTATGATGAACGGAAAGGAAGCTGTCGAACTCTTACTGGCGAAAGATGTGGACAGCGCAAGGGAGAAAAGTGAAAGCATCAACCAGTACAACGAAGAACGACGCGAACTGGACAAAAAAATCACGGACGAAGCGAATGCCATCATCGACGAGTTTCAGAACATGGAAGACCGGAAGGCGATCATTGTCTATAACCCAGGCTGGCACAAGGGTGTGATCGGTATCGTTGCATCCCGCCTGACGGAAAAGTATTACCGTCCGGCTGTCGTACTGACCAAATCTTCCGAACTGATCACGGGCTCCGCACGCTCGGTTACAGGATTCGATATCTATAAGGCAATCGAGAACTGCCGTGACTTGTTGGAAAACTTCGGCGGACATACTTATGCAGCCGGGCTCTCCCTTAGAGAAGAGAATCTGGAAGCTTTCACCGAACGGTTCCTCAAGCTGGCTGCCGACGAGATTATCCCCGAACAGATGATACCCCAACTCGACGTCGACGCCGTATTGGACTTGCAGGATATCAATCCCAAATTCATGAGCGAGCTGAAGAAAATGAACCCCTTCGGCCCGGACAACCAGAAGCCGGTGTTCTGTTCTTTCGGCGTAAAGGATTACGGAACCAGCAAGTTGGTGGGTAAAGAGCTGGAGCATATCAAACTGGAATTGATCGACGACAAATCGAATACGCCGATACATGGCATTGCCTTCGGCATGCACCAGCACAATACCCATATCAAAAACATGAAGCCTTTCAATATCTGTTACACCATCGAAGAGAACACCTATAACGGCAACACCTCTCTACAACTTATGGTGAAGGATATCAAGGAGAACGATATGTGAAGGGATGCGGTGGACGTCTACCATAAGATATTAGGGAAGTACTGGGGATACCCTGCTTTCCGTCCTTTGCAGGAAGAAATCATTCATGCTGTCTGCGAAGGAAAAGATACGCTCGGACTGATGCCTACGGGAGGTGGTAAATCCATCACCTTCCAGGTTCCGGCACTGATAATGGAGGGGATATGCATCGTCGTCACCCCATTGATAGCGTTGATGCGCGACCAGGTAGACAATCTACGCCGGGTAGGAATCAACGCTACGGCTGTCTACTCAGGCATGAGCCGACAGGAGATTGCCACAGAACTGGAAAGGTGCATTTCCGGAAACTGCAAATTTCTGTACATCTCGCCCGAACGTCTCGCCATGGAACAATTCCGGGAGAAGCTGCAAGCCATGAACGTCTGCCTGCTGGTTGTAGACGAGAGCCATTGTATCTCGCAATGGGGTTATGATTTCCGTCCCTCCTACCTTCATATTGCCGATGTCCGCAAACAGTTGCCCGGTGTACCGGTATTAGCGCTTACAGCAACGGCTACTCCGGAAGTGGTGGACGACATACAGGAACGGTTGCTTTTCAAAGAGAAAAATGTTTTCAGGAAAAGCTTTGTCCGTCCGAACCTGGCGTATATTGTACGCCGCACGGAAGACAAACCGGGTACACTTGTCTATATACTCAGCAAAGTCCCAGGTACGGCCATCGTCTATGTACGAAACCGGAAGCAGACAAAAGAGGTTGCCATCCTCCTGCAACAAGCCAGCATATCCGCCGACTACTTCCATGCCGGACTGAGCCGAGAAGAGAAGGAGATACGGCAAAACCGCTGGAAGAACAACGAATGCAGGGTAATGGTTGCCACCAATGCTTTCGGCATGGGGATCGATAAACCGGATGTACGTCTGGTCGTACATCTGGATATGCCCGGTTCGTTGGAAGAATACTACCAGGAAGCAGGACGTGCCGGACGTGATAACAAGAAAGCCTATGCCGTAGCCCTCTGTTCTGAGACAGACAGCCTCATACTGAAAAAGCGGATAGAAGATGAATTTCCAGATAAGAAACTCATCAAACAGATATATGAAGCCTTGGACAGCTACAACCTGGCGCATGACTTCTCGTTAGCGGATTTCTGTTCAACCTATCAACTTCCCCCGTTGCAGGTCCATCATGCTCTGAAGCTATTGGAGCTGTCCGGATATATCGAATACATTGAACAGCAGGATGAAGCCTTTAATAAGGTAGCTCCACAAGTCACTCGCACCCATCCAGGGATAAAGGGAAACTCCCTTATCATTCCTCCCTCCGTCTATGAGAAGCGACGTGAAAGAGCTGGGAAACGCATCACCAAAGTCGTAGAGTACCTCGAAACAGAACGCATCTGCCGCAGTCACCTGCTAATCTCTTACTTTGGAGAGAAGGACACGGAAGACTGCGGATGCTGTGATGTCTGCCTCTCCAAGAACAGTTCAGGATTAAGCAACAGGGACTTCAACATGATACGCGACAAGCTCCTGAAACGCTTATCCGGAGAACAGCCGCTCCCGGTCAATGCCATAACGGAATCCCTGCCTTTCCCGGCAGAGAAAAGCATAACCGTCATCCGTTTCCTGGTGGAACACGACAGCCGCTTTCACATGAAAGACGGAGAAATCTGTATGAAACAAAATAATCATTAAACAACAAGAGTATATGCCATATCCCATTTGCTTCGTATCACTCGGTCCGGGAGAGCCGGAACTGATTACCCTGAAAGGTTTGAAAAAGCTCCAACAGGCCGATATCATCTATTGCCCTGCAACCTTAAACAAGAACGGCCAATCCCTCTCACGCGCAGCCAATATCGTAAAGGAACTCAATATTGAAGATTCGACAATCCAGCTATTCACACTCCCGATGAGCAAGGACCGTACCGAGGCCTGGAAAGCCTACGACAGACTATACGAAAAGGCTGTATCCGCCCGGCTGGAAGGGAAAAAGATTGTCATTGTAGCTGAAGGGGATGCAGGCTTCTACTCTTCCATCCAATATATATACGATAAATTCAAGGCTAATGACATCGAGGTGGAGCGTACCGCCGGAATCCCGGCCTTTATCGCAGCCGGAGCCCTTGCCGGCTTGCATATCGTCAAACAAGAAGAACAGATCATCGTCATTCCCGGAATACTGACAGCGGAAGAACTGTCGGAAAAGATCAAAGCCGGCTACGTAATCGTCATTATGAAACTGTCCCAATGCGTGGATGCCGTCCATGAATGCATCTGCAAGCACCCGCAAGCCCGGTTTCACTACTTCGAGAACGTCGGGACGGATAAAGAGTATTATACATCCGATAAAAAAATCATCAGTGAAAAACCGTTTCCTTATTTCTCACTGATGATCATACAGTAGTTTATCATATAAATAGTAGAATCTATTCGGATTCCAAAAGATTGCTCAATTGGATGATGTGATAGCGAAGGGATTGAACGGATTCCCAGTTCTGATGGCCGGACTTGCAGAGTTCACGTGCACTCACCAGCACTCCCGAAATATGGCTGCCGATCTTTTCAATCCTTTTATTCGTGTCACTGTAAAGAGACTCCAAATCTTCCGGAGAATAGATGGAAGCCGATTGGGCCAATGATTCAAGCAACTTCATTTGATAGACACCAGCCTTTGGGATCAAGTCGCGGACTGCATAATGATGGAGATCCTGGATTTCTTTCTGTTTAGTCACATCCCAACCTACATTATTCATACCACCGGAAGGATTCATCTTAGAAAATGCCTGAAAACCAAGACTATCCGCGATAGTCTTTATCCATGAACTTGTTTCCCTTAACGCTACTTCCATCAAACTTAATCTCATTGTTGCCATAATCAAATCTCCTTAAATTACATAAACCGTAGTTTTCTTATTTGTTATACTATTTACTTTTTATCACATTTAATCCTATGTTTCTTTCATTTTATCATCGTGACATTGCAAATGTAATCAAATTATCACATACAACATGAGCCTTTCCAGATTTTATAATTCTTTAAGACAAAAGATAACCAAAAGCCCATATTCTGCCAACTCAAGTTTACAAAATAACAATAAAACAATATATACACATTACATAATGCCAATCTATCCCCACTTTTATTATCAATTATCAAACTGACATCTATTTTACGGAAGACTTGGCTTTCAACAACTATCCTCCCTTTCATTTTGTTATTATATAAAAATATAATTACATTTGTTTCTCACTTAAACTTACATCAAGCATGAAATCGGACATAGAAATTGCAAGAGAGGTTTCCCTACATAAAATAAAGGAAGTCGCAAGCGGGCTGGGTATCCCACGTGAAGAAGTTCAAAATTACGGCAGGTATATAGCCAAAATACCCCTTCACCTGATCGACAATAAGAAAATCAAGGAGCATAACCTGATCCTGGTCACAGCCATCACCCCGACCAAGGCCGGTATCGGTAAGACTACCGTCTCGATCGGTCTGACATTGGGACTGAACAAGATCGGAAAAAAAGCGGTTGTCGCCCTTCGTGAGCCTTCACTGGGGCCGTGCTTCGGTATGAAAGGCGGGGCTGCCGGAGGCGGTTACTCGCAAGTGCTGCCGATGGAAAACATCAACCTCCACTTCACAGGAGACTTTCATGCGGTTACCTCCGCGCACAATATGATCACGGCTTTGCTCGATAACTACATCTACCAGACCCGCAACACCTGCGAGGGCCTGAAAGAGATCAAATGGAAGCGCGTACTGGACGTAAACGACCGCAGCCTGCGCAATATCGTTTCCGGTCTGGGAGGCTCCGCCAACGGCGTCCCGACAGAGACAGGTTTCGACATCACCCCCGCTTCGGAAATCATGGCGATCCTTTGTCTGGCAACGGACATCGAAGACCTGAAACGCCGTGTCGGCAATATCCTGTTGGGATATACATACGACGGAAACCCGTTTACCGTAAACGACCTGGGAGTAGCAGGCGCCATCACTGTTTTACTGAAAGACGCCCTCCTGCCCAACCTGGTGCAGACGACCGAGAATACTGCAGCATTTGTACACGGAGGCCCGTTCGCTAACATTGCACACGGTTGCAACTCGATCCTGGCTACAAAAATGGCACTCACATATGGTGACTATGTCGTGACAGAGGCCGGCTTCGGTGCAGACCTGGGAGCAGAAAAGTTTTTCGATATCAAATGCAGAAAAGCAGGACTGGCCCCGAAACTGACCGTTATCGTCGCAACGGCACAAAGCCTGAAACTGCATGGCGGCGTACCGGAAGACAAGATCAAAGAACCGAACGTCGAAGGACTGAAGAACGGTTTTGAAAACCTGGACAAGCATGTTGAGAACATGAAGCGTTTCGGGCAGGAAGTAATCGTCACCTTCAACAAATATGCATCCGACACAGACGAGGAAATCAATCTGGTGGCCGAACACTGCCGCGAGATAGGCGTAGGCTTCTGCATGAATAACGTATTTGCAGCAGGTGGCGAAGGAGGTGCCGAACTGGCCAGACTGGTTGTCGATACCATTGAGAAGAAACCATCCGCCCCGCTTCAATATATATATGAAGACAATGATCCGGTCCGCACTAAGATCAAAAAGGTATCCGAACATATCTACGGGGCTGCATCCGTCGTTTACACCACATTGGCTGACAAGAAAATCAAACAGATCGAAAGCCTGGGAATCTCGCACTATCCGATTTGTATTGCAAAAACGCAGTATTCATTCTCATCCGATCCGAAAGCCTACGGCGTTGCTAAAAACTTCGAGATGAAAGTACGCGATATCATCATCAACAACGGTGCTGAAATGATCGTCGTGATTATGGGCGAGATCATGCGTATGCCGGGACTTCCCAAAGACCCGCAGGCAAAACGCATCGACATCGTGGACGGTGTGATCGAAGGATTGAGCTGACCAAAAGAAAAGCGTTACATCCTATAAAACCAAACACTTATGTTGCGATTCAAAAACATAAGTGTTTGGTTTCAAAACATAAGTATTTGTCGGTGAAAACATAAGTATTTCGACTTCAAGACATAAGTATTTCTTATTTCCGGTCGAAAAATTTCTTGAAGAACATGATCTGATAATCGATTGAGTTTTTCCAATACTCACCGTTATGGGCACCGGGACGGACCAGGAAATCATGGTCGATCTTATACTTCAGGAGTTTCTTGTGAAAATCATTATTCACTTCAAAGAAGAAATCGCTGTAACCGCAATCAAAGATAATTGCCAATTCGCCATTCTTGATACGGTCAATCTGGTTGATTGCCGTATGGCTGTTCCAGACATCCTGGTTGTCGCTCTCATTCCCCAGCTGCTTGCTCATCTCCCAGTTGTTCGGAAACGGACGGATGTCGACACCTCCACTGGTACTGCCTACAGCCCCGAACACATCTTTATGGCGAAAAGCCAGCCACATGGCTCCATGTCCGCCCATGCTCAAACCGGTGATGGCACGGCCGCTACGGTCCTTGACTGTCTGATATTTGGAATCGATATATTTGACCAGTTCCCCGGAAACGAATGTTTCATAACGATACGAAGGATCTTTCGGGCTATCCCAATACCAACTGTTTTTACCGTCGGGGCAGACAAAGATCAGTCCGTCCTGGTCAGCAATATCTTTCAACTCCGGTTTCATGGAGATCCAAGTCTTCGCATTCCCGCCATATCCGTGCAACAGGTAGACCACAGGCTTAGGCGACCGGCTATTATCCGGAGAGACGACAACTACCTGGACATTCTTTTTCATTACATCGCTGTAAACAGCCAACGTATCGACAACAGCACCTTTTACTGAAAAAACAACCAGTATAAAAACAGCCAGAAAAGAGAATTTAAGTTTCATGGTTTCAATCTATTAAGTTATTTATTAAGTCCTAACGATAGCCATCGGTCAGCGCCTGCATGAAAGCAACGATGGCAGCCTCTTCCTCCGGGCTAAGCCCCAGATTGCCCAATTCCTCCCGGTTAACCGTCGCAGCATATTCGGGCGCCGGATAGTCCTCCACATCACGTACGTTATAAAAATGGACAATCTCTTCGAGCGTCTTAAAATAGCCGTTATGCCCATAAGGAGCGGTTAAAGCGATATTACGCAAAGTGGGTACACGAAACTTGCCAAATTCCGCACTGTCACCGAGAAAAGCGCCCAACCCCAGATCCATCGTATCCCGCCCTACTGTGTTATAAGGAGGCGAAACATGAAAGAACGGGTTGTCCGGATTGGAAGGGATCCCTAAGTTATCATACGTATGGTCGGTAAACAAAACACGTCCGGCACGTTCGTCTTTCTCCAGTACATGGCATTCGGCACACATCCCTTTTTCCTTAAACAAAGCCAAACCTTTCTTCTCCTGTTTGGTAAGTTTGCATTTACCCTCCAGATAGGCATCATATTTCGAAGTGTAGGGATTGACTTCCACCGAACGCTCGTAGGCAGCCAACGCATCCAATATTTTCGAAAAGAGAGAATCATCAGACGCTATCTCGCCATAAAGGCGGACAAAATCAGGATAGTAGGCTGTACGGCGAAACTTCCCGACAACCATCCGGCTGTCCTTGTTACCCATCTCCAACGGATTGATAAAAGGTTGGCCGGCCTGTTCTTCCAAAGAGTTCACACGTCCGTCCCAGAACAAACCGCCGACGTATGTTTCATCCTCGTCATCGTAATGCAAGGCGGGGACATACGCCACATATGAACAGGTCATGGCATTCCGGTTGCTGAACAAACCTTGCACGGCCCCCTCCGAAGTGATCCGCCCATATTTATCGGCAAAGCCTTTGGACGGTTCATGGCAGGTTCCACAAGATTGTCCCGCCGGTTCCGAAAGCGATTCGTCGAAAAAGATTTGTTTTCCCAAGCGTTCTTTTTCACTTAACGCCGTACAAACTCCGGTAGTACACGAAGAAAGCAACACGGCGATCCCAACCGACCATGCAGCCATCGTTTTTCCATATACTACACAACTATTCATTACCAGAACTTATTATTCTCCCGGCTATATTCGAATCCAACGTTTTTCAATTTCTGAACAAGTGTTTCTTTCTTGATATGCATATCGTCGCACAATTCATCAAGAGAAGAATAATCATCACGCAGTTTCATATTGATGACGCTAAACAGCATCATCGGATCTTCCGGCAATGTCATCTTTTAGCACTTTATACTAAGTTGGTTCAATACGTCACGGATCTTTTCAAATGTCGTAATACGGGTCGGAACCAATGGCAAACGCAACTTGTTTTCGATAAAGCCCATTGCATTCAGCATACTCTTCGCCCCTGCCGGATTACCGTCTACAAACAAAAGGTTGAACAACTCCGTAAAACTATGGTGAATCGTACGGGCACTGTTGTAGTCACCTGCCAATGCCAAGCGTACCATACGGCTAAATTCACGCGGGAAAGCATTCCCGATTACAGAGATCACACCGACAGCACCCAATGTGATAAGCGGGAACGTGATACCGTCGTCACCGGAAATCACGCTGAAGTTAGCCGGCTTGTTCTTGATGATATCGTCCATCTGAGTAATATTGCCGGAGGCTTCCTTGACTGCAATCACATTCTTAAATTCACGGGCAATGCGGAGAGTCGTTTCAGCCGTCATGTTCACACCCGTACGTCCGGGGACGTTATACAACACGATCGGCAGCGTAGTCGCTTCGGCAATCGCTTTATAGTGCTGGTAGATTCCTTCCTGGGAGGGTTTATTATAATAAGGTACGACAGACAGGATCGCGTCTATACCGTCGAAATTGTCGTTCTTCAGTTTTTCGACAATCGACCTCGTACAGTTTCCGCCCAATCCCAACACAATGGGGATGCGACCGCTAACCTTCGTTACTACTAAATCAACTATATTCTTCTTTTCTTCTTCTGTAAGTGTAGGGGTTTCCGCAGTGGTACCAAGCACAACCAGATAATCGGTTCCATTCTGCAACTGATAGTCTACAAGCCTTCCTAACGCTTCGTAGTCAACACTTTCATCTTCTTTAAAGGGAGTGATCAACGCCACACCCATTCCTTTTAAGTTTATGTCTGCCATGATTATTAATTGACAATTGATAATTGACAATTGATAATTGAAAGAAAAATAGCAACAATTATCAATCAGCCTTGCAAAAATAAGGAATTTATATCATTTTGAGCGTATCGCCTGCAAATAAAATAATATATGGTCGAACAAATGCTTGATATCTTCACGCTCTGTCAAGGATATAGACAGGTCGTACAAATCGATATCGGCACGCTTCACTCCCACCTTAAACCGGCAAGGATGCTGTAACATAATATATTGCATCGGATAACAATCAGAACGTGTAAGGTCGATCAGAATATCCGCCCTGACCGTCTTCAATTGTTCGACAATGGCATCCGAAGGGGTCTGCCAGGTATCCAGATCCTTCTTGGCATGGACTGCCGTGTATGACGCTTTCATCTCCGGAAGCGTACTGCCGGACACATAGACACAGGCCTCTACCTTTTTACGCATCTTACGCAACTTTTCGAGACAAGGCTCCACAAACTCATGGTCGTCCGCCTGGTACAAGACCAGGACGTGGCCGGCATCTTCCAATGTGCAAAACTCATGTTTGCGGTTTGCAGCTCCGGAAGCTAAAGACTGCACTTTCTTCTTAATAAAATAATTCGTCAGTCTCATTCCGCTATCATGTTTAGAAATTCGTCTTCGTTTATAATCTTCACGCCCAATTTGGCGGCCTTTTCAAGTTTAGCCGGTCCCATATTCTCGCCTGCCAGGATATAATCGGTCTTACCGGATACGGAACCGCTGTTCTTACCGCCATGTTGCTCGATCATCGCCTTGTATTCGTCACGCGAATGCTTCGAGAACGTCCCGCTGATCACGATGACCAACCCTTTCAGCTTCTCGGAACGGTTCGCCAAAACCTCTTCGGCAACGGACATCTGAAGACCATACTCTTTCAAACGGTTCACCAACGCCCGGTTACGTTCGTCGGCAAAATAATCGATTACGCTCTGCGCGATACGATCCCCGATTTCATCCACTGCCGTCAACTCTTCCAAAGAAGCTTGCTCCAGCTGTTCCATCGAATGGAAAGCGGAAACCAAACGTTTTGCAACTGTTTCCCCCACATAGCGAATCCCCAATCCATACAGGACACGTTCGAAAGACACCTGCTTGGACTCTTCAAGGCTGGCGATCAAGTTGCTCGCGCTCTTCTCCGCCCAGCGTTCCAGACGAAGCAAATCGGCTATTTCCAGCGTATAGAGATCAGCTGCGTTCTTAACATAACCGGCCTCGTACAAATCTTCGACTGTTTCCGGCCCCATATTGATATTCATTGCCCTTCGGGTAACGAAATGCTCGATCCTTCCTTTAATCTGGGGAGGGCAACCGGATTCGTTCGGACAATAATGCCCGGCTTCTCCTTCCGGACGTACCAACGGCGTTCCGCATTCAGGGCAGGAACGGATAAAACGCACCTTATCGCCTATCAGTAAAGAACGGGCTTCGACGTCCACCCCTACGATCTTAGGGATAATCTCTCCGCCTTTCTCCACATAGACCATGTCTCCCAAATGCAGGTCGAGGCCTTCGATAATATCCGCATTATGCAAGGATGCACGCTTAACAGTCGTACCTGCCAGCAAAACCGGTTCCAGATTGGCCACCGGGGTGACAGCTCCCGTACGCCCCACCTGGAAAGAGACAGAGTTCAGACGGGTCACGGCACGTTCTGCCTGGAACTTATAGGCAATCGCCCAGCGCGGGCTTTTAGCTGTAAAGCCTAAATTCTTTTGTTGCCGCAGGGAATTTACTTTCAGGACGATCCCGTCGGTTGCCACCGGCAAGTTCTTACGTTCGGTATCCCAATAGGCGATATAATCGTAAATATCCTGCAGGCTGTTACATTTACGGATCACATTCGGTATTTTAAAGCCCCATGAACGGGCAGCCTCCAGATTGTCATAATGCGTCTCAGCCGGTAACTCTTCCCCTAACAGGTAATAAAAATAGGCATCCAGCTTACGTGACGCCACGACAGTAGGATTCTGCTGTTTCAAAGTGCCGGAAGCCGCATTACGGGGATTCGCAAACAGCGGTTCTTCCTGCTCCTCGCGTTCCTTGTTCAAACGATCGAACTCAGCCCAGGGAAGCAAGATCTCCCCGCGTATTTCAAACACCGACGGATATCCGTCTCCCATCAGCTTCAAGGGTATGGAACGGATTGTTTTCACATTCGCCGTTACATCGTCGCCACGGGTACCGTCACCACGGGTTACAGCGCGAAGCAGGCGTCCGTTCTCATAAATCAGCGAGATGGAAGTTCCGTCATATTTCAGTTCGGCAACAATCTCAAAAGGCTCGTTCAGGTCACGGGCTATGCGCTCGTAGAAGTCCTTTACTTCCTCTTCCGAATAAGTGTTGCCCAAAGAAAGCATCGGATATTTATGCACTACCTGTTCAAACTCCTTGGAAAGGTCGCTTCCCACCCGCTGTGTCGGCGAATGGGGATCGGCATATTCGGGATGCGCCTCTTCAAGGGTTTGCAACTCCTTCATCATCTCATCAAACTCGCGGTCTGATATCGTCGGCGCCGAAAGCACATAATAATTATAATTATGCTGCTCCAAAGCCTCACGAAGTGCTTTTATTTTATCTTTTGCTTCCACCATTTTTCAATTGACAATTGATAATTGACAATTGACAATTAAAGACATCGACAAACAAATTGTCAATTGTCCATTGTCAATTATCAATTTATTAATATATAAGTTCTACGTTATCAATCCACATCGTATTACCCGGCGAACCGATATAAGCACCGCCATGGCTGGAAGTAAACTGCAGGATCAGATGAGTCGGCATTTCGTCTTCCTCCGCCCAGCCTATTTCCTGAATCGGGACGCTTTCTCCCCGGCTGTTCAGGGCATACCGTTCTTCCACCTGAATCCGCATATAGGGTTTATATTCCGGATGATGGGATATATCTCCATAAAGAATCGGATAAGTAGCATCGTTCGTCCAGCCGTCTGTGGACTCCGTATAACGCTGCACCATTGTCCCGACACGCTTGGCATATATGTTCCCATCCTTATCTTCCCATCGTTTCTGCAAGAAAAGGATGGCGGCGATCGAATCCTGCCCAGCCACTGTCGACTTACGACTGAAACCGGTACTGCGAATACGGTCCTTTTCCGGAGCTAACTTCACCTTATAGTCAAAACGCAGGGCTTTCGGCTTCTTGCTAAACGCAACTCCGCTGTTCAGCATCGCCTGCGGGTTCTTGGTCCCTTTGATCGGTTCGTGCACTGATCCTAAGAAAAGAGAACCGGCAGCCACGACTTCGATGTCAACCAAACCGAATACTTTTACGCTCTCCATCCGTGTTTCCAGGCGTGCGCACCATCCGTCACCCCGTTCCTCCGGGAAAACGGAAGTATTGGTCTTAACCACGCCCGCTACTTTAGCCATCACGTTGGAGTTTGCCCAAGGAGAACCGCCCCGGTTCTTATACGCCGTATTGCCGACGATCGTATCTGTCGGCCCCAGCTCATAAAGGTGCTTCGTGTTTCCTCCGATAATACCGGATTCATGTATTTCACGAACCACCCACTGGTCCATATCGCCGTAAGTAAACGGGACGACATGCTCTTGGGAATTGACAATTGAAAATTGACAATTGACAATTATCAAGAGCAGAAGAATGCGTTGTATTTTTTTCCTTAACTTCATTTTCATCTTATCTTTTCTTGCGACCCAACGACGGGCCGGCGGCGGCAATATCCGTCTCGTCTATAAAGAATACCCCCATTCCTTGAGAGCCATACCCCAGTTTTCCTCTACAAGCTGTACCGTACGGTCGTCATACTTGTATTGGTTCTTTTTATAGCCTTTCTTCTTACCGAGATATTTCTCGATATCAGCTTTAGACTCTTCAAATCCGGGGAGGTTTAATTTCTTGTAAATATCCTCCGTCATGGCAAAGGCGTCCTGCTCGAAATCCTCGAACTTCACCTCTACCAGGTTTCCTTCAGGTATCAGGTGCTTTTCTTCTTCATATTTATAGAACAAACGGCGATACACTTCGATCAGGTTGCTTTCGATCTGTTCGTTGGAAATATCCTGCAAGCGAAGCGGCTGTATCGTATTAGTGAAGAAGCTGCGTGTACTTTCGAATACGGTGTACGGATTCCGTTTCAGGTAAATAAATTTGGCATTGGGGAACATCTCGACCAATGTCTTTACACGTCCCGTATGAGGTGGGTTCTTGCTCAGGAACTGGGTTCCGTGCGTATTCCAGAGTGAAATCTTGATCAGTTTGAGGAAGGTCTGCTTAAATATTTCACGCTCATGTTCGCTGATATTATTGAACAGCAGGTAGCGATCACAATATTCTAACATGTGTTTCGGGAAAAACCAGAAGTTATAATACGAATAAGGCATCATGTTGGCCAAAGCAAACTCCTCTTCCTGGGGAAGATCCACCTTCAACTCCATATTATCGGTCGGACGCTTATCCGGCATCATGAATGACATATTCTTCTTAAAGAAAGGCTGTCCCCAAAGCATCAGGTTCGGGAATACGGTCTGATACGTCGTGTTATAACCGAAATGCTTATCGCATGAAAAGACATTGTGCATGAATGTCGTCCCGCTACGCCAATGCCCGAGGATAAATACCGGGTCCATTTCCAGCGGCTTGTCGGCAATCTTACGATAGCGTGCATTTTCAAACGGTTGCAACGGACTAAGCAGGCGGCAAACGGATTTAGTCAGAAAATACTTCTTACGAAATCCTTTGTCGATGGTTCTATTGGCTGTCACAGCCTTAAACGTTTTCCAGTCAGCCCCTACCAATGTATTGATCGGTAGCTTGTCAAATTCCAATCCCATAATTTATTTATTTTCTGTTATGTATTTCACAGGAACACCTTGCCGTTCGAGTTCCTGGCAAACAGTACGGATAGCCTCGTAGTGCTCGGCTCCGATACCCAATTCCGGCAGGTTCAGTACGGCCAGTGCATCCTCCGTCACCATATCCCGTGCATCTATGCGGCCGATAATCATACCGACAGCCGATGTGTTGTTCGTGATCGGGTCGATCAGGATGAAGGCACCAGTCTGTTTATTCTTCTGATACGGATCAAAGAACAGTTCTTTACCGGTCGTAAAGACTACACGTCCGATCTCATTCAGTTTCATTGGCAAATTCTCCACTGTCAATTGTCCATTGTCAATAGACAGCTGTTCCATCGTATTGACATTCACTTTATAGCGGATGCTGTCCACACGGGCACGTGTCAGGTTGGTCGTATGTTTGATATAGAACTGTTTGTTGACATCCATCGGTTCCTCGTCCATCCATACCAGCATCGCTTCGAAGTTACGGTCTGCAATCGGCTGATTATCCGGATGAACCAGCATTTCCCCGCGTGATACGTCGATCTCGTCTTCCAGTGTAATCGTTATGCATTGGGGCGGGAAAGCATATTCCAATTCACCGTCATACGTGACGATACTTTTTACTTTGGAAGTCTTACCCGAAGGTAAAGCCATCACCGTATCGCCCTTGCACACGATGCCGCTGGACACTTTTCCGCAGAAACCGCGGAAATCCAGATTCGGACGCAAGACATATTGCACCGGATAGCGGAAGTCTTCGAAGTTACGGTCCTGGTCGATAGGAACCGTCTCCAGAAAGTCGAGCAACGACGGACCTTCATACCAGGGCGTGCGATCGCTCCTGTCCACCACATTATCGCCATCCAGGGCGGAAAGCGGAATATAGGTGATATCCGGGATATTCAGGGAAGAGACAAACTCTTTATAGTCGGAAACGATCTTATCGAAAATCTGTTTGTCGAAATCAACCAGGTCCATCTTGTTCACCGCCAACACCACATGTTTGATGCCTAACAGGGAAACTAAATAGGTATGGCGGCGTGTCTGCGTGATCACTCCCGTACGGGCGTCCACCAGGATAATGGCAAGGTTGGCAGTCGAACCACCGGTAATCATGTTACGGGTATATTGTTCATGTCCCGGGGTGTCGGCAATAATAAACTTACGGTTGTTCGTACTGAAATAGCGGTATGCCACGTCAATGGTGATTCCCTGCTCGCGTTCGGCTTTCAGTCCGTCCAGCAACAGGGCATAATCGATATGATCGCCTGCATTGCCCATACGCTTGCTATCGCGTTCGAGGGCATCCAGCTGGTCTTCGTAAATCTTTTTACTGTCAAACAGCAAACGGCCGATCAGCGTCGATTTCCCATCATCCACCGAGCCGGCAGTCAGAAAGCGGAGTAAGTCTTTCTGTTCATCCTTATCCAAAAACTCCTTTATATTTAATGTTGCCATATTAAAAATATCCTTCACGTTTCTTTTGTTCCATACTTGCATCCTGGTCGAAGTCGATCACACGGGTCGTGCGTTCACTCTTCGTGGTGGTCATCATTTCTTCGACAATCTTTTCGATCGTGTCGGCATTGCTTTCCACAGCACCGGTCAGCGGCCAGCAACCCAATGTACGGAAACGTACCATCCGCATCCTGATCTGATCGCGATATTGTTCCGGCAAGCGGTCGTCGTCTGCCATGATCAGGTTGCCGTCGATCTCTACGCAGGGGCGTTCCTTGGCGAAATACAACGGAACGATCGGTATGTTTTCCAGACGGATATACTGCCAGATGTCCAGTTCCGTCCAGTTCGACAACGGAAACACACGGATACTCTCACCTTTATGCACACGTGCATTATAGATATCCCACAACTCCGGACGCTGGTTCTTCGGGTCCCACTGGTGGAACTTGTCGCGGAACGAATAGATACGTTCTTTCGCACGGCTCTTTTCTTCATCACGACGGGCACCGCCGAAAGCGGCATCAAACTTGTATTTATCAAGAGCATGCAACAAAGCCTGCGTCTTCATCAGGTCCGTATGGACCTTGCTGCCATGCGTGAAAGGCCCTACACCTGCATGGAAGGCCTCCATATTGGATTCGACGATCAGGTTCCATCCGAACTTCTTTGCATAGTCGTCACGGAACTGGATCATCTCCTTGAATTTCCATTTGGAATCGATGTGCATCAATGGGAAAGGAACCTTTCCCGGATAAAAAGCCTTTTCAGCCAGGCGAACCATGACGGAAGAGTCTTTGCCGATAGAATAAAGCATAACAGGATTCTCAAACTCGGCAGCAACCTCCCGGATGATGTGGATGGACTCTGCCTCCAACTCCTGTAAATGGCTTAACTTATAATCTGACATAATTATAGGATTGTTTTGTTTATTTCTTATTTATGATTGTCTTGCGACTGTTACTTTCGGAATGACCAGTTCCATCAGCTTACGGACAGAGTCCTGCAAACTCAATACGGACGTATCTAACGTCAGGTCGGGATGCCCGGGAGCCTCGAACGGCGCGGAAACACCTGTAAAGTCTTTGATCTCACCCCGGCGTGCCTTTGCATACAGGCCTTTGACATCGCGCCGTTCGCATTCTTCGATCGGCGTGCTGATATAAACCTCCAGGAAATTCTCTTTCCCGATGATGGATGCCGCCATTTCCCTTAAATCGTTGTTCGGGCTGATAAAAGCCGCTATGGTTATAATACCCGTATCGATAAAAAGTTTGCTTACTTCGGCTATCCGGCGGATATTCTCCACCCGGTCTTCCGCGGAGAAGCCCAGGTTGTTATTGATTCCGCTACGGATATTATCTCCATCCAGAATGCGGCACAACAGACCGCATTTATGCAACTCACGTTCAAGCGCAATAGCAACCGTACTCTTACCGGAACCGCTCAGCCCGGTAAACCAGACCATCACACTGCGCTGCTTTAACAAGCGCTCCTTATCCTCCCTCGTCATCATCTTATCGAAGATAGGATAGATATTATTTTGTTTTTCTTCCATTTTCAACTGTTTAGAATTTCCAGATCAACGGGATCATGAATACCGAGATCAAAAAAGTGATCAGATTCAACGGCAAGCCGATTTTCACAAAGTCCGTGAACTTGTAACTGCCGATACCTTGTACGATCAGGTTCGTCTGGTAGCCGATCGGCGTACTGAAGCTGGCGGATGCCGCCATACAGATCACGACAAAGAAAGGCGTCGGGTCCACACCCAACTGTGTAGCCACCGACAATGCGATCGGGAAGCTAAGCGCCGCAGCCGCATTATTGGTAATCAACTCCGTAAAAATATTCGTAATGATAAAAAGAATGGCCAGCAAAGCATACGGGCCTATATTGTGAGCCATATCGATAATATGGCGGGCAATCAAAGCGGCAAAGCCTGAATTTTCCATCGCCTTACTGATCGCAAAAGCGCAGGCAATCGTGATCAGGATATCCCAGGAGATATATTTCGTGTACTTCTTCGGAGGAAATATCTTTGTCCAAGCCATGATTATCGTTGTGATACAAACGAAGAAAAACATATCCAGACGGATTTCCGGAAAAGCTTTTCTCACAACAGGCAACTCCCCGACTGTCGCACCGACAATCATAAAGATAAGCAGCCCCAGCGCCAACCAGCGTTTCTTACGGGAAACTGGTTCCGTCCCCTCGCTTCCGTTGGCAAGCAGAAGGAAGACGCTCGATTCGCCCCATGTCGGCACGAACGTTTCATCCGCCCAAAGCACCAGGGTGTCGCCTTCATGCAAGACTACTTTATCCAGATCCCGCGTGAACCGTTGTCCCCCGCTCTTGACCTCTTTTACGATCGCCCCATAGTGGCGGGTAAAGTTAAACTCGCCCAATGTCTTATTGATACCGGGAAAACGCGAACCCAACACAGCCTCCACACGGTGCAGATTGCCGGGGTTTCCCTCCTCCTCCTCTTCCTCGTAAGTGTCCGTCCGTGAATCGGGCAACAGTTTATTGGAGAATATAAACAGATAGATAATACCGGCCAAAGCGATAAAGATGCCGACCTTACCAAGTTCGAACATCGTAAACCCTTCGTAGCCTGCCTCCAGGATCATCCCGTGCACAACCAGGTTGGTCGACGTCCCGATCAGGGTACAAATACCGCCTAAGATCGTCACATAAGAAAGAGGTATCAGGAATTTCGTTGCCGGCAGCTTGACCGACTCCGCCCACCGTTTGATGATCGGAGCAAAGATAACGACAACAGGAGTATTATTCAGAAAAGCGGAGATAAAAGCGATAGGCGGCAACATACGGAACTGCGCCTTGAAAACAGTCGTTTTCCCTTCCGGCAACAGTTTCTTTATAAGCTGTCCCAATGCACCGCTCTGCCGGATACCCTCGCTTACCAGAAAAAGCATCCCTACGGTAATCATTCCTTTATTGCTAAAACCTTCCAGCATTTCCTTCGGCGTCAATATACCGGCACACAGGAACAGCACTACAACCGTGAGTAACACCATCCCGGGTCTCAACTTATCCCAGATCAACGCCACTATCATGCCGACCAAAGCCAGCAATACAAATATTATTTCAAAGTTCATGCCTACCCAATCTGTAAGTATAAGTTTTTAGATAAGGTGCAAATGTAATAAGAATATTAAAGCCAATCTCATTACAATAACCTATTTTTAGGGATTTCTTACTTACAGACCAAAAGTTTCAGCAAACGGAACAAACGTTCGTCAGAGGGGTTTGACTATGAACCAAGGATTGTGAAGGTCTTCCTTATTATACTTTAAAGGTGTCTTTCCGTCTATATGGAAAACCTCACATCCGGCTGCCCGTGCAATTGCATGTCCGGCTGCCGTATCCCACTCCATTGTCGGGGCAAAACGAGGATATACATCGGCCGATCCGTCTGCTACCAAACAGATTTTCAGACTGCTGCCGCTGCTTATCAGCGTAACCGGCTGCCCCTGTTTACGCAGGTTTTCTATAAAAGCGGTCGTATCTTCCGTCTGGTGCGAACGGGAAGCCACGACAACAACTCCCTGATGCCCCATCGACAAAGGCAGACGCACGGCATTCGCCAGCATCTCATCCATTGACGGCTGGTTACTGCTATCCACTCCGGTAAGCTTAAAAGCCCCCTGCGAATCGACGGCAAAATACAATTCCTTCCGTACCGGGACATAGATAACGCCCAACACTGGCACTCCTTCTTTCACGAGCGCGATATTCACTGTAAATTCACCATTCTTCTTGATAAACTCTTTCGTTCCATCCAGCGGGTCCACAATCCAAAGTTCATCCCACGCCGAACGTTCGCAAAAGGAATCTCCTTTCCTTCTTCGCTCAATACGGGAAACGGGGTTACGGACAATGCCATCGATATAATCTTATGTGCTTTCTTGTCCGCCTTTGTCAAGGGGGAGTTATCGGCTTTTCGCTCGATACCGAAATCAGACTCAGGATCGGTATAAATATCCATGATAGCTTTGCCAGCATCGAGGGCGGCACGCACTGCTATATAAAGGTAGTTTGCATAGTTGTTCATCATCACTTGTCTCTTTTTTAGATTGTCAATATACAAATATAAGTATTTTCCTTGAATAACCGGAATTATAAGGACTTCTTTTTACACTTCGGGAAGATTGGCGGACCATAGGTATAGTTTACCGGAGGGGGGCTTATTGTATAAAACGCATTTTTCAGCCTCGGAAGAAGTCCGAGACACAATAAATATCAATCCGATTTTCAGCCGTCAAAAAAGGGCTTTTTCCCCTTTCCCGGGAGTCTATTGCCGGGAAGTCAACCTTTATTTCATTTATCCGGAACTTTATCGCCCTGAAGACGGTCGTCATACCCTATGAAGACGGTCGCCATTCAAATGAAGACGGTCGCGACGGCGATGAAGACGGTCGTCATGGCGACAAGGCCCCGGAATTTCCTTTGAATATTTGGGACACCGCCCATCTTCGTTTTGCTACAGGCGATTCTCCGGGAGTTAAGGTTTATCACATTGGCGGTGTTTCCTCCTTCCGGCAATCAAATTGCACGCTTTCCAGAACGAGCTGCGCACCTCATCTCCTCTGTTGTCAGCCAAACAGATTAAAACCGTGAAAAAAGTCAATCCAAAATCGATCAACTTTTCGGACGAAATAGAAAAACACCCCGGAAAGGGGGTTATTGTCAGTTTTAACATATTTAACTACACGATCGACCGCCCAATCTCATATCCTTCTTCATAAAGGGCGGTCAGCTTCTTCCGGTCGCTGGTCGTGCGTCCCACTTCTATTTTCTTTTCAGGACGGATAACGATTGCGTCTCCTTTGGCTTCCAGCTCGTCGATATAGTCCAGCACTTCGTTATAACGACGGTAGCGCAGTTTCAACTGTTCGCGGATAGCCGGATATTGGCGGTAGATAAATCCCGGCAACCAGAAATCCTTTTCTTTTTTCCGGTAGCCTTTATTGCGTGTCAGGATAATCACATTCTTGCGGAAGCCGTCGTCGATGGCACGCTGGATGGGGATTGCATCGCAAACGCCTCCATCTACCATCGGTACGCCGTCTACATACGCCACCGGACAAAGCACCGGGAGCGTACATGAAGCGCAGCAGATATCGACAAGGCGCTTCGCGTCATGTTTTTCCTCGAAATATTCGGCTTTACCGGTGAGGCAATTGCTGGTGACCATCACGAAACGGTCCGGCGATTTGAAATAAGTATCAAAATCGAGCGGGTAATATTTCTCCGGATAGATATAAAACAGATATTTCATATCGATATATCCCCGCCCACGCAGGAAATGCCGCAGACCTATGTAGTTATACTTTTCCAGCAGGTCGATATTACTGAAACGGGAACGCCCGGCTGCCGGGAAGCATAAGAGATGCCATTGCTTGCACCAGCGGAAACACCTATTGTATAAGGAAACCAAAGGTTATGCTCCATAAAGCAATCCAGCACGCCGACGGTAAAAACGGCACGCATTCCCCCGCCCTCCAGCACCAAACCTGTATGACTGTCTATTTCCATATCTGTTTTATTATAAAATAAAAGCCATTGCCTGGCTCACACCGGACAATGGCCCCAAAAATATAATAAATCAGCGATATAAACATAGTCTTTTTACAGAATAACTTCGTTTACTAACGGACGGTGATGACGGAAATCATCGATGTTTTGAAGGGTAGTTTCTGCTATATTATGCAGCGCTTCCCTTGTAAAAAAAGCCTGGTGCGAAGTTACTATTACATTGTTAAAAGAGAGCAGACGGGCCAGTACATCATCGTCGATAATCTTATCGGACTTGTCTTCATAGAAATACTCACCTTCCTCCTCGTACACATCCAAACCGGCGGCTGCAATCTTCTTTTCCTTCAAGCCTTCGATCAGGTCGTTGGTGTTGATCAGCTGTCCGCGACCGGTGTTGATAATCATCACGCCGTCCTTCATCTTTGAGATGGAGTCTTTGTTGATCATATATTTCGTCTGGTCGGTCAGCGGACAATGCAAAGAGATAATGTCCGACTCACGATACAGCTCGTCCAGCGATACATAAGAGAAGCCTTCTTCTTCGGCAAACTTCAGGTCCGGATAAAGGTCATAAGCCAGAATACGCATGCCGAAGCCTTTCAGCATCCGGATCAGAATTTTGGCTATCTTTCCGGTGCCGATAATACCGATTGTCTTGCCGTGCATATCGAATCCCATCAAGCCGTTCAATGAGAAATTGCCGTCACGCGTACGCCAGTAGGCACGGTGAATCTTACGGTTGAGCGACAACATAAGGGCAAGCGAATATTCAGCTACAGCATAGGGCGAATAGGCCGGAACGCGCACGACCGGCAGTTTGCCTTTAGCTGCTTTCAAATCCACATTATTAAAACCGGCGCAGCGAAGGGCCAGCAGTTTGACGCCGTTGTCCACCATCGCGTCGATCACGGTAGCGTCGGCGGTGTCGTTTACGAAGATGCAGACAGCGTCCACACCTTGTGTCAGTACTACGTTATTCGGGTTCAGATGTCCTTTGTAGTAACGGATGTCGTAATTGTACTTTTCATTAACTTTGTCAAATGAAGCTATATCGTACGGTTTAGCTCCAAAGAATGCAATCTTATATGCCATATTATTTGTTTTTATATCTAACAATCAAAGAAGGCTAATTGTTGCTACAGCCAAACCGTCATAAAAACGAGGTCCGGCTAAGAAGTACTTAACCGGACCCAGTCTATAATTGATAAATAATATTTCTTATTCAGCTTCTTTTGAAGATTGCTCTTTCTTTTCTGCGGCAGCTTTACGCTTATTATCCAAATGAATAAAATAACCGCCAATGATAGCCGTCGAAAACACACACATTCCAATAAATATCATCATATTCATATACTACCTCCTTTCTTTTCTTCATTAAGAATTAAAACGAATCCTAACGCAATTGTAAATATAAAGAAAAAGAAACCCAAACCATATACAACAGCCGGATTAATATTTTCCGATACAATACTACTAAGGATTACTCCTCCGAAAATCAACTTTGAAATGTCTAATACAAAGACTCCAACTCTTTCTTTTATTTCCATAGCTAATACATTTAGTTAAACAATATCGCAAAGATAATCAATCTTTATTACCAAGCAAGCATTACTGCCTGAATCTTACGGAAATTCAATCGCCACCGTTGTCCCCTTGCCGACTTCCGAGAGAATATTCACCTCCGCCCCGTAGGTCCGCAGGATACGCATGGAAAGACTGAGGCCGATGCCGTGTCCGGCAAATTCCCGTGTATTGGAGGCACGGTAGAAAGGTTGGTACACACGGGTGATTTCCTCTTCCGGTATGCCGATGCCCGTATCGGTAATAGTTAAGGTAGCGCCTTTCAAACGCATTTCGACAGGCGCTTCCCCGGAATACTTACAGGCGTTATTCAGGATATTATTGATTGCTATCTTCAGCAGATACGGATTTGCCTGAATGACAAAAGCAAAGTTATCGGTTGTAAAGCGGATCCGATTGCCGACGAACTGCATCAGGAAATCGGCCAACAGGACTGTCTCGCGCTCATTCTTCAGTATTTCCTTATCCCCATGAGAGAGGAAGAGCAGATTTTTCATCAACTGGATAATCCGCTTTGTCTCCGACGCGATACGCCCCAAAGCGGCCTGATATTCGGCAGGCGTACGCTCTTTCAGCAGGCTGATTTCACATTCTCCCTGAATGGCCGTAAGCGGATTGTTCAGCTCATGAGAGGCATTACTGATAAAAGACTTCTCGCTCTGGTAAGCCGCATCTATACGGTCCACCATACGGGTTGCATACAGACGTCCTACAAAATAGACCAAGACTGCACTGACCACCAACATAGCCAGCAGCAGCCACCCGATCCGTTGCTGTATATCACCGCCATACTGGTTACTCGAAATCACCACAACAATAAAATTGCCCTCATTATCGGGATAATAGACTGCCGCCCCTAATTCCTTGTCTTTATGGAACCGGACAACATTGCCTTTATAAAGATCACTTATCTTATCGTCCGTCAGATAACGGGATAAAACAGTTCGTGTTTCGGCAAGACTGTCCGCATTCAGCAATATTTCCGAAGCGACCGGCAACGTCTCCTCATAGTGTTTCTGGATACGGGCATAGTCTTCCTCGTCGACCTCGTCTTTCTCCCAATGTTTCTCGGCAATAGCATATGCCTTTTCGGTCAGATAGGAATAATAAAGACGGCTGATGTAGTTAGTTGCCACAAAATAAAAAACAACTGTCACCATTGCAATAATGCCGATGGTGATAGTCGTATAAAAAAGAGCGATCTTATTTCCTGTTTTCATGCTTCCAACATATAGCCCACTCCCACCACGGTGCGGATCATTTTGTGGTCAAAATCCTTATCGATCTTACTGCGGAGATAGTTGACATAGACGTCCACCACATTCGTATTCGTATCGAAATTCTTATCCCATACGTTCTTCAGGAGCGTCAGGCGACTCTGTGCCATTCCCTGGTTCTGGATCAGATACTCAAGCAAGCGATATTCCTTAACGGTAAGATCGATCACAACCTTGCCGCGCGTAGCCCGGTGGCTGGACGGATCGAGTGTCAGTTCGCCACAGGTTAGAAGCGGAACGGCCGGCTCCGCTCCCGTACGCCGCAGGAGAGCTTTGATGCGCGCCTCCAGTTCCTGGAAACTGAAAGGTTTCACCAGATAATCATCGGCACCGGCATCCAGACCACTGACGATATCTTCCGTCGTTCCCAAAGCGGTCAGCATAATGACCGGCGACTGATAGCCATACGTCTGGCGGTATTGCTTACAGAGTTGCAGACCGTTCATCTTCGGCATGATAATATCGAGGATCAACAATTCGAAATCTTCCTGCTGAACCAACACCCAACCGGCCTGGCCATCATAGGCTACACGAACCTCGTGCCCGAACTCCAGCAACCCCCGTTCGATGAACGAGGCGATGTTTACTTCATCTTCTACTAATAATATCTTTGCCATTGTTTATATCGTGTATCAGACTACAAATATATTAAATTATTCCTGACACCCCGTTACAACCTGCGTTGTAACAATTTCCCTTCCTTATCGTAAAGCATCCGGCGATAGAAAGCCTCCACCATCAACGGAAAGACGAAAAGAGTGAAGAATGTCGCACCGATCAGACCGCCGATAATAACGATTGCCAACGGACGCTGGCTTTCCGAACCGATACCATGACTCAAGGCTGCCGGCATCAAACCTATTGCGGCCATCGACGCAGTCATCAGGACGGAACGCACACGCGAACGGACACTTTGTTTCACCGCCACATCCAACGGGCTACGGGCTTTCAGGTTACTCTTGATATCCGAAATCATAATCACCCCGTTCTGTATACAGATACCGAAAAGGGCGATAAACCCGATACCGGCCGAGATAGAAAAATTAAACCGCGTTATCAACAAAGCGAGGATGCCTCCAACAGCAGCATAGGGCACATTCAGCAAAACCAATCCTGCATCGCGGGCATTTCCGAAGAGAACGAAAAGGATGATAAAGATAATCGCAATACTGACGGGTACGACTTGTGCCAACCGCTTTGTCGCACGCTGCTGGTTCTCAAAATCACCGGTCCATTTCAGGGTATATCCTTCGGGAAGATTCACCTGTTTTTGTACTTTCTGCTGCGCCTCGGCAACAGCCGTTCCCATATCACGTCCGCGGACAGAGAACTTAACGGCACAGAAACGGGCATGATTGTCACGATAGATAATCAGCGGTCCGGTAATCGTCCGGATATCAGCCAGTTCTTTAATCGGAATCATAGCCCCGTCACGCGCCGGAACCAATATCTTCCCGATCTCTTCTTCGCCACGGCGGAACGTGGAGTCGTAACGCACCATGATATTGAACTTCCGCTCATCCTCATAAAGCAATGAAGCACTTTTGCCACCTATCGCCATCTCGATGATCGACTGTACATCCTCTTTAGCAACGCCATAGCGTGCCAGACGGGATTCATTCAGTTCGATCCGGAGTTCCGGCTGCCCGATATTGCGGATGACGCCCAAGTCTTCTATGCCGTCTACGGTCTGTAATACCTTATAGACTTCGACCGCTTTTTTCTCCGATTCATATAAATCTTTACCGAAGACCTTCACCGCAATAGAGCCTTTCACACCGCTGGCAGCCTCTTCCACATTATCACTGATCGGTTGCGAGAAGTTGAAATCCACACCCGGATAAACATCCAGCCTGTCCTGCATTTTATCTATCAGTTCCGCCTTTGTCAACTTGCTTTTCCATTCTTTCTCGGGATAGATGTCCACATGGAACTCGATATTGTAGAAACCCGTCGCATCCGTCCCGTCATTCGGGCGTCCCGTCTGCGAAAGTACTTGCCGGACCTCCGGATAGGAAGCTAACGTACGCCTCATCTGGTTTGCCAGTTTCACAGACTCATCCAACGAGATACTCTGCGGAAGCGTCGCACGGATATAGATAGAACCTTCGTTCAACTGCGGCAAGAATTCCGTCCCCAAAAGTGTGAAACACCACAACCCTACGGCTGCAACTAAAGTCGTAACGGTTATCGTCATCCGTTTATGGGCATGGCAGCGGTCGAACAACCCTGTTGCAGCCCGGTTCACCCAAGCAAGAAACGGGTTATGTTTCTCGCGCACATTCTTTTTCAACAGCATCGACGAAAGAACCGGTACAAGCGTCAATGTAAAGATCAACGCTCCTAACAAGGCAAACCCGAGCGTGTAAGCAAGCGGACTGAACATCTTCCCTTCCACTTTCTGGAAAGAGAAGATCGGAACCAAAGCCGTAATAATAATCAGTTTGGAGAAGAACACGGCTTTCGCCTGGTCTTTCGCCGTATGCCGGATAATACCCATCTTACTCATCACGTTGAAGGCCGGCATCCCGACCTCGCGCGCTTTCTTGTCGAGCGCGACAAACAGCCCCTCCACCATCACGACAGCCCCGTCGATGATGATACCGAAGTCGATCGCCCCCATAGACAGCAGGTTAGCACTCATTCCCATCACCCGAGGCAGATGAAGGCAAAGAGCAGCGCCAACGGTATGATGATGGACACCACTACCGTTGTACGCCAGTCCGCCATAAAAATCAACACAATGAAAGTTACCAGTAAAATACCTTCTATCAAGTTATGCGTAACCGTACGCACAGCGAGATTCACCAAATCCTCCCGGTCGTAGAACGGTACGATCTGCACATCTTCCGGCAACGCATTTTGCTGGATATCGGCAATCTTATCCTTCAGCGCGGCAATCACTTCGCCGGGATTCTCCCCTTTCCGCATCACGATGATTCCTTGCACGACGTCGTCCTCTTCCATCCGGCCTACCTGTCCGAGACGCGGCAGGCATGACTCATGCACATCCGCCAGGTTTTTAACCAAAATAGGCGTTCCGTTGATGTTCTTGACAACGATGTTCTCGATCTCCTTCACATCATTGATCAGACCGATACCACGGACGACATACGCCTGCGAACTGCGTGTAATCACATCACCGCCCACATTGATATTACTCTTGGCAATGGCATCATACAGTTCGAGCGTCGTCACTCCATAGTTAATCAACTGGTTCGGATTCACGCTCACTTCAAACGTCTTGACTTCACCGCCAAAGCTGACGATGTCCGCCACTCCGGGCACCGCACGCAGCTTCCGCTCGATCACCCAGTCCTGGAACGTCTTCAACTCGCGCACCGTCCGTTTGTCACTGCGCAGCGTATAGCGGAAAATCTCCCCTGTCGGTCCGTACAAAGGTTGTACCTCGGGTGTCACGCCTTCCGGCAGGTCGGCATCGTTCAGCAGGTTATAGACTTGTTGGCGGGCATAGAAATCGTCTACATCATCGTCAAACATCACATTGATCACCGACAACCCGAACAAGGTCGTACTCCGGATATCCGTCTTCTTCTGTACCGGATTCATGGCTATCTCGATCGGGATCGTGATAAACTTCTCGATCTCTTCTGCACTTCGTCCCGGCCACTGGGTGATGATGGTCACCTTCGTATTCGTCACATCAGGAAAGGCATCGACGGGCGTATGCAGGAAACTGACAGCTCCGGCAATAATGGCTATCATGGTCAGGAAAAAGATAAAGAACTTGTTCCTGAGGGAAAAGGTGATAATCTTATCTATGAATGTATGCATCTTGTCTTCTCTTCTAAAGGATCATTATTTCAGCGCATTGTAAACTAACAACGCATTCTTGTTCACTACCCGATCGCCCTCTTTCAAACCGGTATTCAGGTAGCAATACTTGTCAGTCTGTTTATAGACATCGACCTCCTGCATGCGGAGGTATCCATCCGCGCCGACACATACGACATACTGTTTGCCCCCTTCAAATATCAGGGCATGGGCCGGAATACGGGGCATAAGTTCCCCTTCCACCCGGCATTGCACATACACATTCGTAAACATTCCCGGTTTAAGCATATAATCCTTATTATTCAATTTGATACGTACTTTCATTGTTTTGCTCTCATCATCCAATATGTTATAAACCTTATCGATCGTCCCGGTGAACTCCTTATCCTTCCCATAAGCAAGTGTCGTAATACGGACATCCGCACCTTCGTTTACCTTCCGGATATCGCCTTCATACACATCAGCCATCACCCAAACGTTGTCAAGACCGGAAACGGTAAATAACTCTTCTCCCTGATCGGAACGGATCAACATATTCTTGCTGATATTCTTTTCCACCACAAAACCGGAAACGGGAGATACAATATTATAAGTCGAGTTCGCATTGATTTGATAGATATCATAAACTTCCCGAAGCCTTTTCACCTCTGCCTTTGCATTAGCTGCCTCCTGTTCGGCTTGCAGAAGATCGCGTTCGGAAGCGGTTCCGCTATCAAGCATATCGCGCGTCGCCTCGAGGTTGCGGTTTGCCAATGCGAGCTGGTGCTCGGCATCTTTCTGTTGCTTTTCGAAATCAGCCACTTCACTGCTTCGGATAACAGCAAGGACATCGCCTTTGCGGATATAATCGCCAATCTCCACGTTTACCTGTGCAATGGTTCCGCCGAAGATGGGATAGACATGGGCAACCTGCCCGGCATCGAAAGTCACACGTCCGTTCAATAGCAGTTCGTTATTTAATGCGGTTTCTCGGACGGTGTCAATAGAGATGACCTGTTGAAGGCTATCCGTCAACATCAGACCGTCAGCCGCTTTTTCCTGTACTGCCACCTGTTTACCACAAGAGGCGAACAAGGGAAGCAAAAGAATTATTAATAAATTATTCTTATTCATATGTTTTTGAGTTTATTTTATTTATCCGTATTAATCTCCTACAACCGTATTCAAGTCTTCCACAGCTTGCAACACATTCTTCTTTATGTTATACAACTGCAGACAGGTTTCCTTATAAGCCTGATAGTAGTCGATAAATTCCAACAGGCTGATATTACGCTTCTGGAAACCCGTATTCACCCCTTCAATGATACGATTGAAATCCCGTTCCAGCTCATAGTCGGACGAACGGTATAACTGTAAAGCCTTTTCCAGTTTGGCATAGCAGGCAAACAGTTCGTTATCCACTTGCCGGCGGACTAACTCCGCCCAGCTATTGTTCTGCAATACCGAGAGGCGCGCCGATTTAATATTCCCCTGATTGCGATTGAAAATCGGGACCGATACGCTTAGCCCGATTGCGAAATAATTATTACAGAAGTTTCCTGCCCTGTCATACGCACCTTTCAGGCTCACTTCCGGGAATGCAAGTGATTTTTGCAGCCGCACGTCCGCTTCCGACGCCCGTATGCCCGCCTCAGCTAACTTCTGGTCCGGACGGATGGAAAGGCGGGCGCTCAACTCGGCAAACGGGAGCTTATCCAGGTCAATACGTTCCAATACCGATTCATCGAAAAGCGGTTCCAGAAGCTCACTGCTTTTCAATCCTAACAGTAGCCGGAGATCGCCTTGCAAAGTGACCAATTCGTTGGAAAGATCATTCCTCTCCTGCTGCAGCGAAAGCAAAAGAGCCTGTACACGAGACTTCTCCAGCAGGGAGACATTCCCCTTTGCACTCTGCTCCTTATAGACATTGAGCAATGTCGACAGATAACCAATCTCACGGTCGTAGACCGATACAGACTTTTGCGTATAATAAAGATCGATAAACTTAGATTTCAGCTCTCCCCGCAGTGTACGGAGAACTTCCTCAAACTGGTAGACAGCCATTTCCTTATTGATCTTTTCCAGACGGACACGCTTGTTACGCTGACCGGCAATGTAGATCAGCTGCTCGATCTCCACAACGGCTTCCCCTTCACGCCCTACGTCAAAATATTTGCCGTTATTACGGTTATAGATATTCTGTTCGAGTGAGATTACGGGGTTATCGAACAGTTTCGCCTGAATGATTTCGGCTTCGGCCATGTCAATGTTGTAGCGCTCGGCTATCAACGAAAGATTACACGTGGTAAAACGCCCGACCGCATCTTCCAAAGACAGTTTAACGGTATTATCCTGCGCCGTAACCGTCCATATACGGAAAAATAATAACACAAATAAAACAGGTTTATACATTTGCTTTTTCTTTTTTGGGCAAATGTACGGACCTGCGATTTTACCAGTCTGTATATCTGATTAGAAAACTCTTAGGTGAGATTAGAAAATCATTAGATTTATTTATTAATCTCCATCCTGTAAGGAGGCTTCGGACGAAGATGATCAACCTTTAAGAAAGGTATTTCAGGATAAAGGAAGTCGAGGAAACTAAGATCGATCTTTCCGGGAACGACTTCGATACGGACACGGGCAAGTCCTTTTTTCTTAAATCCTAACAGTTCGGCGGCACCGTCGGAAACATCGATAATACGTCCTTTGCGGAAGGGACCGCGATCAGTGACACAGACAATCACCCGCTTCATATTGGAAAGGTTCGTGACACGGAGGTAAGTACCGAAAGGATAGGTCCGGTGGGCAGCCACCAGCTCGTCGTTATCATGGATACTCCCATCGGCCGCCTTACGTCCATGAAAACGCTTGTGGTAATAAGAAGCAAGCCCTTCCTCCTGGCCCCACGCTTCACCGACACTCGTGAGAGCGACCAGCAGAAGAATGATATGTACCAGACGGAAGGGCATGCACGTTATTGTTTGTATTACTTAGCAATAACGCAAAAAACCGGATTTTATTGTAACAGCTCGCCGTTATACTCTCCGGTTAGCGTATTCAGGAATGCCACAATACTCTTGGTATCGTCAGAAGAAATATTCTTACCGATCTGGAACTGGTGCATGATGCGGATAGCGTCTTCCACTGTGGCAATCGAACCGTCGTGCATATACGGAGGCGTAAGCATCACGTTACGCAATGTCGGTGTCTTGAAACGGTGGCGATCCTGTTCATTCTTGGTAACGGCATAGCGTCCGTTGTCTCCATCGGTCAGCCCCGTACCGCGATAATCGAAGTAGTTGTCCTTGATACCCATGTATTCAAACGACTGTCCGCCAAGGTTCGCACCGGTATGGCAAGTTGCACATTTGTTTTCCTTGAACAATTCGTAACCGGCAATTTCTTCGGCAGTCAAAGCTGTTTTATCGCCCATCAGATACTTGTCGAAACGGCTCGGAGTGAGCAGTGTCTTTTCAAATTCGGCAATTGCATCGGTTATAGTCGACTGGTTGAAACCTTCCGGATAGACTTCCAGAAAACGTTTGCTCAACTCTTTATCTTCAGCCAGCTTAGCCGAGATATCGTCGAACGAAAGGCTACCCATTTCCACCGGATTCAGAGGAGGACCGGCAGCCTGTTCTTTCAGGTCGGCAGCACGTCCGTCCCAGAACTGGAGGATATTCAGAGCTGAGTTATAGACCGTCGGAGCATTCACGCCACCAAACTGCCCGTCAATACCTTCGGAATATTGTTTACGGTCCACACCTGCGGTAGCCAATCCGTGACAAGTTGCACAGGAAATCGTATTATCACCCGAAAGGCGTGTGTCGTGATAGAGATCGAAGCCCAATGCCACCTTTGCCGGATCGGTCGGAATCGATACAGGCAGTGGCTGTACTGGTTCGTTGGCAAATTCTTCAGCGA
Organism: Parabacteroides sp. AF48-14; assembly: GCF_003477465.1. Lineage (NCBI taxonomy): Bacteria > Pseudomonadati > Bacteroidota > Bacteroidia > Bacteroidales > Tannerellaceae > Parabacteroides > Parabacteroides sp. AF48-14. Next base: position 73,851 of record NZ_QUDI01000008.1, on the reverse strand, counting down.
CAGTCGGTGTCGAGTAATTCTTTTTGCGTACGTCTTTAGCCCATGAGAGCAGTACAGCCTTTTCACTGCTGTCAAGCGTGGTACCCCAATGCATCGGCATATGGGAATACTTGGCGGGAGGCATGGAGCCGGAAAGAGCGGCATCCTCCACCTTTGCCAGGTCGGATTCGGAAACGAGTTTGCCATTGTCGAGCGCATCCAGCATAGCCGTCAGATCCAGATAGCGTGTACCCTCCCGCATATCAGCCTTTACCGTCGGGCCGATCAGGGGAAGTTTGCCATAGAAAGGAAGCGGTGCCGTAGCCGAGTGACATTCCATGCATCCGTTCTCCCGAAGAATGGAAGCAACCTGTTTTGCCTGGTTATCCGCATACTTCTTGTATTCGGAAGAACCACACGAAGGCAATACCAGAGCCAGTGCAAGCAGCCCTACAGGTAATGCCGTCCTCTTACTAAGAATAGTGTTAAGCATAAATATTGGTTTATTTAGATTTGTTAAGTACAAAGGTAACATAGAAAAATCAAGCGCTACGCAGAACAGGGATAAGTTTTATCTATGGGCCGATAAATAAAACCTATATACAACCTTTTGGCTAAAAAAAATACCCTATAACCTGTCTCGCAAAAGGCTATAGGGTAGAAAGATAAAACAGTATCGCGATTATTCGATCGCACTGATTGTAGAAATCATACCGAACTTTTCATTGTCATTCAAGCTCCAAAGTATTTCGCCTTTCTCGTTGATCTCAAATACCTGCGGGCTGTTGGCCTCTACGGCATTCTTGTCGTGGCCCTGCCAGTTGCAGACATACAGACCGCCATCCTTTGCGGGAAGCAGACCGGCAACAAAGAAGAGACGGGCGCCTTTGATATCATTCTCGCCGAAACGACGAGCTACCTGGCCGTTATCGAGATTCACTTCCATCAGGGAATGACCATCGCCACAGGCAACCCAATAGTTACCGTTAGCCAAAGCTAACGTAGTAAAAGGAGTACCTTCAAGCGTTGTAATCTTCACCACTTCACCAGCCGGAGATATCTCGCGAACCTGTGAAGTAGCGAAGAGAGGCATCAGGTAGTTACCACGTTCGTTCTTGTTTAGCTGACGGAACTGGGCGTGCGGATGTTCGATACCTGTTTCGTACTCGGTACGCGACAGGATATCACCTTTCGGGCTTACTTCCATGATTACAGCCGGATGGCCTACCCAACCTAACAAATAGTTGCCGTCGGACAATACGCGGGCAGTCTGCATCTCGCAAGTATCCGGAGCTGCAATATTCCAGATTTCCTGGTGATTGCGGTCGATTAGCTTCGCTCCTCTGGCATAAGCAAAGAGGATGTTACCATCCGGAGTGGCAACAGCGGAATTACATTCCCATCCTTTTTCAAGAGGATGCTCCCATTCCACCTGCTTGGTGTTCTTATCGATGATCACGATCTTGTTCCAGCCGGAGCCGCCTAACAGTAATTTCTCTGTTTTCTTCTCGCAGGAAGTGGCAGTCACCAGCAACAATGCAGAACAGAGATATGTAAATAATCTACGCATGGCTTATTATTTTGACAAATCCTTGAACATTTCAAAGCCTTGTTCCGGCGTCAGACCTTCGTGTACAACTGCATGTACAGCCTGGATCATGGCAGCAGGGCTTTCGCTCTGGAAGACATTACGTCCCATATCGACACCAGCAGCACCATCGTTAACGGCGTTATAGCAGAGTTCGAGCGCTTCTTTCTCAGGGAGTTTCTTACCGCCGGCAATCACTACGGGAACCGGACAGGAAGCAGCAACCTTTTCAAAACCGTCGCAATAGTAAGTCTTCACGATAGAAGCTCCGTTTTCAGCACATACGCGGGAAGCCAGTGCGAAATAACGGGAGTCGCGTGCCATTTGTTTGCCGACAGCCGTAACGCCCATCACAGGAATACCGTAGCGGTTACCCATGTCCACGGCTTCAACCAGATTGGCAGCCGTTATCGCTTCCTGGTCGCCGTCACCGGCAGAGAACATGACTGCCAATGCGGATGCATTGCAGCGGATTGCATCTTCGATGTCGATCAGAACGTTACGGTTCAGTTCCGTAAGAATTGTCGAGCCGGCATCCGAGCGCAAGCAGACAGGTTTATTGATATTAGCAGGGATCGAAGTTTGCAGGATACCGCGTGTACACATGATACAATCGGCATACTGTACGAGAGGAACGATGTTCAGGTCGATACGTTCCAAACCGGAAGTCGGTCCCATAATAAATCCATGGTCGAATGCCAACATAACGGCACGACCTGTTTTCGGGTTGAAGATACGGGAAAGACGGTCTTTCATCCCCCAGGGTAAGTTAGACGCACCTTTTACATGAAAATTATCAAATTGAGAAGTCTGTCCGAAACCATAGTTGTTTGCTTCTCTGAAACCATCCATATCTGGCATAGTGTTATTCCTTTCTTTATTTGTTATACAGTTAATTAAATCAGACGAAGGGCGGTTCACGAACCGTCCCTACGAGGAGTGTGTTATAATGCCTGGGCGAATGAAGCAAACATACAGCTCCAGGAAGTAGCGCCACTGTCGGCATAACCGATGGAACGCTCACCGTAGTTACGGGCACGACCGAAGTTAGCTTTCATATCGACAGTCGAAGCAGCACCGGCAAGAGCGGCTTTTGCACCGGCTTCCAGTATTTCTTTGATGTCGTCGGAAGAGCATGCCTGAATAGCATCCACAGCAGGGATCAGTGCGTCCATCATGGTCTTGTCGCCTTTCTGGGCTTTTGTCTGTTTCTGCACGTTGGCAAGGCCGCCGGCAAACATCGCTTTCACTCCGGCTGCATCCAGCTCCGTTCCAGCAGCATGGTCACTCATACCTAAGAAAAAGGCACCCAGCAGGGTGCTGGTAGAACCGCTCACCTGCAGCATGACATCGAAACCCATATCGTTCAGCATGGATTTAAACTCTGTTCCTTTCTGAGCCGTAGCAACGATGGCGGACATAGCCGTTACAATCGCCTGTCCGTGGTCGCCATCACCGATAACGGCGTCCAGTTTAGAGAATTCGTCTTCGCGTTCTTTGATGTTCTTCAAGGCGGTGTCCAGCATCGCCTTGAAGTTCTCGATAGTCAATTGTTTCATATCTCGTTTATTTACCGATTGTTGTCCAGTAAGGTGCATCAGCACGTTTATTCTTCAGATAGTCGATATGGTCTTCGTCAAGGATAGCCATGATCATCTGGAAACCGGCCTGTTCCTGTACGGTCAGGATTTCCTGGATGCGGCTCACGACAACCTGCAAACCACGGGCTTCCAATTCCTTGTAGGCTTTACGGAAGATAATGTTCAGTTCCATGTGTGTAGTAGCTCCTACACCGTTGATGATAAGCATCATCTTATCGCCGGCCTTCGGCTGAAGCTGCTGGCAGAGCAGGTCCACCATTTCAGCAGCCGTATCGTCAGCTGATACCAACGGCTTCTGTCCGCCGCCGCCTTCACCATGCTGCCCCATACCGATCTCCATGATACCGGCAGGCAGGTCAGTGATCGTACCACCATTCTGCGGATGTGTACAAGAGCGCATAGCGACAGCCAGAGTTGCTACATTTTTATTATAACGTTCTGCTATTTCAGCCAGCTCATCCAGTGATTTGCCTTCTTCGGCGGCAGCACCCAGTATCTTGTACAATGGCACACATCCGGCCAGACCGCGGCGGTCGTCTATGTTAGCACCGATACCGGCACTGATATCATCATGAGTCAGCACTTGCTTCACCTTGATGCCTACACGTTCTGCCAACTGGCAAGCCATGTTTGCACTCATCACGTCACCCGAATGGTTTAGGACAACTAACAGGATGCCGGCTTCGCGCTTCATCAGTTGCAAAGCCTGGAAAAGACGTTGTGCACCGGGAGCAGCAAACACATCTCCGACTACGGAGCAGTCCAGCATACCTTCGCCAACGAATCCGCTCAATGCAGGTTCATGGCCGGAACCGCCCAAGGTAACGATAGCGACCTTGTCTTCGCTCTTCGGATTCGCGCGTACTACGATGTTTTCACCTCCCAATTTAACCTGGTCGGGATATGCCAATACATAACCTTCCAACAATTCGGGTGTTATCTGTTCAGGATCATTTATGAATTTTGTCTTAATGTCTGACATGGTATTTTCCTCCTATTTAAGTTATTTATATTATTATTTAATCTCCATGATTTCAATGGCAATGCCTTCTTCTTCGATGAAAGCGATCGTAAGATGTTCGTCACACACAGCCGGACCAAAAATAACCTTTTTACCTTTCAGCTCTTCTTCCAAGGAAGGAACGGTGTAAGCGATATGTCCCTGTTTCTGCACCAGCTCGGGCAGACAGCTTCCTGCTTCAAATTTCAGGAACTCAATACGGTTCGGGCTCTTGCTGTAATCCGTCAACCATACACTCAGGCCTTCATTATACATAGCCCCTTCTACTTTTTCTGTCGTTACGATACCGACGTGATTAAATGTTCTCATGACTAATTAATTTTAAGTGTTCGTAATATTATTCGTTGTTAATTCTATCTACTTCAAAGCATAAAAACTTTATACTCCCCTCTTCCATCCTCTATGTGACAGGAAAGCCAGAACGACGACGACTCCCAATGCCATATATAGATAGGCGAATATTCCATTCACATTATCATTCTGCCCGTATGAATGCATCCCGCTCAGGAAATAATTGACACCGAAGAAAGTCATCAGTACAGAGGCAAACGCAACGACGGACGTTAAGTTGAACAACCAGGGGTTATTCCAACGTTTTACCAAGTGAAGATGGGCAACCACGGCATAAACAACCATCGTAATCAGCGCCCAAGTCTCCTTCGGATCCCATCCCCAGTAACGGCCCCATGATTCGTTAGCCCAGACAGCTCCGAGGAACGTCCCGACGGTCATCAGGGCAAGTCCTACCCAAAGCGCCATTTCGTTCACGATACTCAGCTCCATGATACGTACCTTCAACATTTCCGCATTCTTCTTTCCCATAATGGACATCATCACCATATTGGTCAACCCAATCAGACAACTGATACCGAAGAAACCGTAGGCAGCCACGATAACCGCAACATGGAACATCAGCCAGGGAGATTTCAGAACAGGTACAAGCGGATTGATCTCCGGATCCATCCAGTTCAGGCTGGACACAAAAAGAATGATACCACCGAACAGGGTAGCCAACGCAAAGGTGATCGTACTGCGGCGTACGAACAACAGACCGGCCAGGACAGTCGCCCATCCGACATAGACCATCGTCTCGTATGAATTGCTCCAGGGAGCATAGCCTCCGATATACCAACGCATACCCATACCAAACATATGGTAATGGAATACAACCAACACACCGATACCCAGTAGCCAGGCAGTCATCTTCATCCAGCGGCTCTGACGGAACAGCATACCAAAAGAGAGGACCAGCAACAGCCCGCCCAGGATCAGATAGCCGATCTTGCAATAGCGGAAGACATCCATCTTGTTGTATTTCAACTCTGCCTCCATCCGTTTGGGACTGATATCGAGTGTTTTGTTCTTTGCCTGCTGATACGTGCCGATCATCCCTACCACTTCGTCGGCTTTTGCCCAGTCGCCGCTCTTTAACGCCTCCTGCACTTCGCCTAAATACCATTCGAGGATGCGGGATACAAACATGGAGTCCTTACCGGCAAAAACCGAAAGGTCATCCCCCGGCGCATACCATTTATGATTCGGATCGTTCTCCTTCGGGAAGAGGTTCAACATCTGGTGGTTCATCAACTGATGGACGATGTTCATCTGTTCGTCCAGTTTCATCAAATCCTTATCGAAACGGGTACGCTGGGCAGGCATTTTATTATAAGCCTCTTCCAGCTTATCCTGTAACTTATAATTACCGTTACTGTCGAAAACCTGGATATAAGCACATTCGCCGTCCGTCAGATCATAGTAGTTTGCTAATTCGGGGTTAGACAAAGCGATAAAAGGAACCCGCATCCACATATCCGGCATAGCCAGAAGGCTCAACAGGAACTGGTCGGAATTCAGTTTGCCGATCTTATCCGATTTATGGAGTTTACGAAGCACTTCGGAAGAGAACGTATTGACCGGCATCATACGCCCGTTAGCCGACTGGATCGGCAGCGCGCCGAACAGCTCGGCATGGGCAGGGCTCACCTGGTATTTCTGTACGGCATCCAGCATGGGAGAAGCATCACCTTTTGCTTCCGCCTGCATGGAGAAAGCCAGTAAGGCAAGCAACACAACCGCTACATCCATCGCCCGGCGCAGTTCTTTCAACCGGCGGCTCTGACGCATAAAACGGGAATCTTTACCGACCAGGCTGAGAATCAAACCAACCAGCAATATCAAGTAACCGGTATAAGTTATATTCCGTCCGGCCACATCACGGTTGACGGAAAGGATGGTTCCGTGTTCGTCCTGGTCATAGGAAGCCTGGAAGAAGCGGTAACCTTTTACATCCAAAATATTATTCATATAAATCCGTTCTTCACGATCCTGTCCGTCCACATGGACAATTACTTCGCTCTCGTACGACGAAGGACTGGCGGAACCGGGATAACGGGTTAAGGTGAATTTCTTCAGTTCAACGGAAAAAGGCAGGGTATGATAGGTTGTGTTATCGGAAGTACGGACAGCAATCCGGTTGCTTGTCTCTCCTTCACGCAAATGCAGGATGCCTTCCTCACCGAAAAGGAAAGAGGTGAGAGCTCCTAATAGGATGATGATAAAAGCAAAATGAGTCAGTATCAGTCCCCATTTGCCACGTTTCAGGTATTGGTGTTTGACGACTGCCGCCAGGAAATTGACAACTAAAAGGAATTGAAGAAGGAAAAATAGAGGGGAATAATAAACCATTGCTTTGGCTGCAGCTGTACCGTGATACTTTTCAATGAAAGTGGCAACAGCCAGACCAAAGGCATAAATCAGTAACAGGACAATCGTCGTTACAAAAGAGGAGAAAAATCTTTCGAGACTTGTTTTCATTTACATTATAATTAGAGTTCACAGATGCGGCAAATGTACGCAGATTAATCGTGCAATGAAATAATCCGTGGCAATCCGCCACATCTGTGTGCTCTATTAGTTGATAGATGTCATTTATACATCTTAATTATCAATCTTCAATGATCATACGGAAGCCGACATTAAACACACGCTGATACGGGTAATAAGCCTTACGGGTATAAGCTGCGGCATATTTCGGACGGTCGATATAGGAACGCCGCGTGCCACCTTGTATTCGGATGTCTCTTTCGTCTTTTCATTATACGGATACGATACATAATCCGAACGGGTCCATTCGGCTACGTTTCCATGCATACTGTACAGACCGAACGGGTTGGCTTCGTATGCCTTACCGCCTACCTGGACAAGATTACCGTCGTCTACACTTTCTTCTTTCGGGAGGAAGGTGTAGTATTTGTACCACGGATTGGTCTTTGACATCGGCTGCGGGTCAATGCCGGAAACGGCAAGCAACAGCGTTGTCTTGTCGGCCAGGTTGTCTTTCTTGCCGAAGTCGGTGTGCATATCGCCATACCAGAAGTCCTGGTCGCTACCGGCGCGGCAAGCCCACTCCCACTGCGCTTCTGTCGGAAGCGTAATGTTGAGACCGGTCTTTTCGCTCAGTTTCTTGCAATACTCCATGGCATCGTTGTAGCTGACACGGATAACAGGCTGTTCCGGTTTGTTGGCAGGATAACCCTGGTTCACATGGTCCTTCCACTGCTGGTCTACGAAACGGCTGTCGTGATCCGGGAAGACTACGTTGAACTGTTCGTTGGTTGTTTCCAATTCCGCCATCCAGAAACCTTTATCTATCTTCACCTTAGCTGTCGGATAAGTATCCGGTTCACCACGATAGCTACCCATTACAAATTCACCGGCAGGAACACGTACGAAGTTAATCTTAACACCCGGAGCGATTTCCACCGTTTTACGGGTTTCTGTTTCCTTCGCCAGCATTTCCTTGATACGGTCTGCACCGAAAGGCCAGCCTTTCACCTTCACCTGCTTTTCCTTGACAGGAGCAGCTTTTTCCGGCATTTCCGGAGTGATCGGGCCTTGCTTCTTCAGATAGTCGGCATAGTCGGCGATCTCTTTCTTCCAGTCCACACCGGCACCATTTGCATACTTGTCGGTCAAATCCTTACGGCGTTTGATCTGGTCGAATCCCTTGTAAGGAAGCATATCCAGGACGTTTGCATTGAAATAACCCTTGTCCGGAGCATTATAGTCAATCCAGTTATAAAGTGTCTTCCATTCCTTATCCGTCAGTTTCACGTTGTGATGACCTTTCTTCAACAGGCGGACCAGTTCACTGGTGTTCGGATGATATTCGTACGGCTGCAAGACAACCATATCACCTTCACCACCTTGGCGGTGCACATAAGGATGCAGGTTCAGATAAGACGTACCGTAACCCAACTCGTCTTTCACGCCGCCACGCAGATCGAATGCTTTGCCATTGCCATTGTGACAAGCGATACATGCACGGTCAAGGATCGGCTGAACTTCCAGGTCGAACGTAAAGGAACGCGTACCGCCTTCCGGCAAAGTCAATGCCGACGGAGCCTTCTGCGATGCGATCACACGCTTCGGAATAGGAATCTGATTCTGGTCTTCGTGGCAACCGATACAGGAAACCACTTCACCCGGCTGGCCTGTCACCCAGCTACGCATCCACTGGATAGCAACGCCATCCTTATCCAACGGCTGGATAGAAATAGGAGTATTGGCCGGAGCTTTGAAGATCACGGAACCGTCTTCTTCGACAGGAACCGTACCTAACATACGCTTAATATCCCAACCGGACTGAATACCATGCCAGTTATGATCGGAGCGAGTTTTCACATACGCATATTCGTAAGCATGCAGACGGAGAGATTTAACCGTACCGCGAGGAATGCCTCTCAAGCCTTCGCCTTCGTAGATATCCTGGATAAAGAAGGTTGCTTCCTTTTCATTCAGCTTCACACGGTCAGGAATAGACGGAGGAGTCTTGGTGTTGCGCACCAGGATCGGGCTGATATATCCTTCACCTTCGGCCTGCATCAAGCAAGTCACGTTGTCGTAAACGTCCACCAGATAAAGTCCCCACAGTGCATGCGGGTCCAACTTGGCTGCAACTAAGAAATATTTGTCGTTCAGCGGAGTCGGTTTGATGAACTGCGGCCATACGCCATTAACCAGCTGGTCTTTGATTTCTTCTTTGACCGGACGGTTACGGTGAGGAATTTCCTGTACCATACCGAGTGTGCTCTTACGCCCTTTTGTCGGATCGAAGATAATCATACGGCCTGAACGGGCTACACCGTGGTGGCCGGAGATGATGCCGACAAAGGCAGAACCATGACCGGGCAAAGGCTGCACGTCGAACGTACTGTTCGGGAACATCGCGCCGCTACCATAGAGAGCCTTGTTCTCCGTTCCGTCCGGGTTCATGTGCATGACGATACGGGAATAATAGTGAGTCAGATCGGTATATTCCCAACGGGTGTACATCACACGTCCGTTATTCATGATAACCGGATTCCAGTTGGCATCCTGGTCGAACGTCAGACGGCGCATGCTCTTATCCTTCGGATTATACAGCACCATATTACCTACTGCATCAGAACCGTTCACACAAGGAACACCTTGGTAACCAATATTGGAGATAGCAATCACACGGCCGTCGGGCAGGTAAGTTCCATCATAGAACTCCAAGTCCGGTTCGTCGTTTTCCACCAACGGCTTGAAGCCGGTTCCATCTAACTTCACTTCGTAGATGTTCCAACGCTTGTCGTCCTGTGTCTGTGTGAACATCACACGGTCACCGTCCCAGTGCAACTTCAGGTCAGCAATGGAAGAACCGTTCGTCGGCTTGTAAACCTGACGCATCTGTACGTCGCCACGCAGATTGGAGAGTTCGACAATTTCAGCATCGAAGCCTTCACGACCGGCCGATTCCTGGTTACTCCAGTTGTTAGCCTGCGTTCCTAATGAAGGAGTCATGATCTGATGCGCCTTGGCCCCTACTTTAAAGCGGGCGGCCACAATCTTATCGGCATCCAGCAACGGGTTGGCCAGCAAGATGGCACGTTTGCATTCCAATGCTTTTTTGGCATCGGCTATCACCTGCGCGTCATCGTTGTAAATACCTTTGAAGCCTTTCTTTTCGAGCTGTATCAATTCGTTCAGCATCGGTTCGTATTTGGCAGCGTCATAACCCTTTTGCTTTTTCATATCAGCAAAGGCCAGCTTGACAGCTTCCACATTCAACCATTCCAGGTCGTTCTGCAAGTTATAGACTTCCTGTACTTTTTCGACCAATGCAAGATACTGGTGTATCTGTGTATAGAGATCTTTCTCACCGGCAATCTGCTTCGCTACATTGGTGAAATAAGCACCGTCTTTCAACCGGGCGATTGCATTCTCCGCAGCCTGTTTCTCGACAGAAGCATCCGGAGTAATCAGCCAGGTATCCAAGCCGTCCAATACAGCGCCTAACATACCGATTTCCTTCGGATATTTGGCATTCAACTCTTCTGCCACGAAAGCCGGAACAGTGTTCAACGCCTGGAAAAAGACGCTTCCGCCGCTCGATGTATCATCGATACCGACTTCAGCTTCAAAACGGACATATTCACCATTGATCGGATAGACCAATGTGCCGTTTGCATGACAGAAGACACCGTGTTTGTATTCTTTTCCGGCAATGAAAATCTCATGATCGTAAGCATTTGTGTTCATCTTAGGCGCCGCCCAACCGGCAACACCATATTCATAAGGAACCTCGTCCAACCATACGGCTGTACCATCGGCTTTTATCAGACGGGCGTTTGCCCATACAGCCTGGTCGTAATCCGTACCGTCGGGACCTCCGGCAGTCACAAGCACCAGCTTATCCAGTCCTTTCAAGTCTACCACGAAAGGTTCGGCTTTCGCCTTATGTTTCATCCAGGTAGAGATGATCGGCATTCCGGATTTCTTCAGCTTTGCCTGCAATTCCGTCTTAGCTTTGACTGAAGCATCAATCCACGTTTCCGCCTTCTTCTGCTTGGGTCCTGCGGATACCAGGGCAGAAGAGGACAGAAAGAGTGATACTAATAAATAGTATTTGTTCATGTAATAAATTATAAGGTGGTATTACTTATATTATAACGAAGCTTTCGGATGAGTGAAGCGCAAGCCGTCGTTATCGTGATAGCATGCCCATTCATCAACAATAGCACCTTCAGGACCAGCCATCATAAAGTGGAATGTTTCCAGTTTTTTCAGGCGAAGAACATCACCGACATTCTGAACCACGAAGTTCTTGCTCTTGATAGCGCCGTGAGTGGCAGGAATAGCCGGAGCGTTAGGCGTTTCGTCTCCTATTTCAGAGAAGTTATACACCCATCCTTTTTCTACCATCCAAGACTCGTGTTTAGCCGGGAATTTAGTTTTCACATGAGCGTGCTCGGGGATCATCTGTCCCGGAAGCAGATAGATTGCATGAGCAAAGTAACCATAGTCTGCGTCGTTCACCCAGAAGATACCGCCCATACCTACGTTTTCAAAATCACCCAGACCGAAATCTGTTACCCACATGTCTTTAGCCATCAACTCGGTGTAAGGAACACCGTAGAAAGCAAACATGTCTTTCATTGCCTCTGTGGCAACATCCTGTTGGAACTTGCCGTCTTTGTAAAAGTCGGCGTTTGTGTACTTCTTTGAATACTTCATTTCTTTCTTATTTTTACAGTTAGCATTGTTTCCACATTCATTCTCACAATCACTTCCGCACTGTTCGGTGCATTGCCCTTTACCCGCTGCTGCGCAACAAGTAGCTTCGCCAGTAGATGTTTTGCCGGTACATGCTGCCATAGAAAGCAAGAGTGCTCCCATAGCCGTTAATTTCATCAGATTCTTTTTCATTTCTTTCTTTTGTTTATTTAGTTAGTAATATTCGTTCTTTCCTCCTTAGGTAACTTTAGTTTCATGCCGACGAAACTTTAGTTTCATGCCGACGAAACTTTAGTTTCATGCCTATGAAACTCCTATTCGATGGCGATCCCTTCTATCTCGATCAGTAACTCATCCCGGCAAACATCCGCCCACATATAGGAAATCGGTATATCCAACCGATAGCCTTCCAACAATTCGCGTGCTTCTTCGTAGAAAGATTTTTCTTTCAGGTAGACGCGCAACATCTTCAACTTAGCATTTCCGATCAACTGATCGATATTCTCCATTGTGATATGGAGCTGTCGTCCGAGGCCCACTCCCACCAAGCTTTCTTCTCCCCGGATAGCAGCCGTACCGGAAATATATACGATCCGCCTGCCATCGAAGGTCATACTTTTAGCGCGTTCAAACTTCGGAGTCGCCTTCTTCTGCTGGGCAGCTTCCAGGACCTGGTCCGAATAAGCGTGTGCAGCGACCTGCAACTTATTGTCGATCGGCGTGGCATAACATTCGGGACGGGCAAAAACAGCCGCATCCAGATCTACCAGGATTCCGCCCAGGTTTGCGCCGATACCGGTTGCAGCCGGATAGCCATTATTCCAGTCTGTCTTCCCGTAAAAATCGGCACGGGCGTTATTAAACATCTGGTAATGTTGGTCCGGACCGTCGAAACGCGTGATCTGCTCGATGTAGTTCCATTGGCGGATGATGCTGTTTATCGGGAAACCTTCCCGGCGCATCACTTCGCCTATCATATGAAATACTTCCGTCGACTGCTGCTGGATACCGAAATTGATCACATCCCCGTGGAAACCTCCGGCAAAGAGGAAACGTCCGTCCGCATTCTCCAATACGACATACGGGAAACCGCCGTAATGACGGAATGTGACATGATCGCCTTCGCCGGTCTTGTAGCTGTGAACTTCCAGAATCAATCCGGCATTCAGAGGCGGCTGGGAGACATAGCTCAGCACCGGCTCGTGGTTGCCGTAGTACTTGCGGATCTTCTCACGCAGAATGATACGGCGAGAGACATATTGCTCGTTGTCGGACGGCATGCCAAAGAAGGCCAAGCGGAGAATCTGTTCGTCCTGCGGCAGTTGCGCCAGCAAGGCGTCGACCATTTCACTGAAGGCAGCGACCCCGGTTGTATAAATATTATAATGTATTTTATCGCAGTAGTTCATAAAGAGTTTACGTATTCGGTTAGTGCTTCGATGTCTTTCTCTGATACTTTCTTCTCGATGCCGTGTTTATAGACGCTGAACACCTCTTTCATCGTGGCAGCCCGTCCGTTAAACAGATAAGGAGCCGTGCGCCATACCTCACGCAAAGTCGGGGTGTCCCATCCTTTCTCGAACTCTATGTCTTCACCGATACGGTGCATTTTCATGTCTGTGTAGTAAACGCCGCTGTGGCATTCTCCGCATTTCAGCTTCTCGAAGACCTTCTGGCCTTCTTTTGCCAGTTCGGACAGTTCGCCGTTGACCAGATAAGGGCTGGCGACGGGACGAAGCGCTTTCAGGTAAGCATCCACACAAAGGGCGTCTTCTTCGGTAATATCGAAGAACTGGATAAAGTTATATCCTGCACGGACAGCCACTTCCGCCGATGCGCGGATTCCTGAAATCATATTGGGAGGCGTCACATGGCTAAAAAGCAGGCTCTTGCAGTTCTTGGAGTTGCCGACACCGTCGTTCATCAAGTCCCAGTTCATGCCGTCCGTGCGGGCATCGCCCGGATGACAGCCGTTGCAACTTTGCCAGTTCTGGAAGCAGTGAGAGGCATCGTTGAAATAGCGTTCCCCTTTGTTTTCATCGCTTTCTTCGCGGCCAGGATTCAGCTCGGTCGCCTTTACCTCGTTGGTCTGGATATCCATGATGTTCAATACGTCGGCAAAATAGGTCGGGATGATCAGTTTGTCGCCGACTAAAAGCATATTGCGGGGACCGTTTCCTTGCAACTGAATACGTTCGCGCAAGCCATAGAGGAATGTCAGGTCATAATCCAGCACCGCCTTGTTCGGATAGTTCAGGAACTTGTCGAGCATGGCTTTATGGTCGATCACGCTGACTTCATGTGTACCGGAATGTGAGATAAAGACTGATTCGTCATTACAGGCGATGCTCCAAATACCGGCTGCGCCTCGTTCCGGTTCGTCAACCACAACGGCACCTAAGAACTCCTGCTTGTCCACGTCGATCACGCTGAAAGCGCTGGTGTTCATCCAACCCTGTTGCAACTGTGAAGTCGGAACCGTGAAGCGTCCCAGGTTGTGCGAGACATAAATATATTTGCCGTCGGGAGTGATGCAAATGCCCCGAAGTGCGTTACTGCCGTTGGCCAGCTGAATATCTTTCACCTTTGTGAAGCCATCCATCTCGATAACCGAGACGCAGGCGGCCACGTAATCGAGGTCAGCCCGCTGGGCCGGCAGGAAGTTAGTGACAAACATATATTTGCCATCCTTGCTGAACACGGCCGATTTCGGTTCGCGTAGCACTTTCACGGTGCGTACCACCTTGCGCGACGCCGGGTCGATCTCGGATACCGTATTCTGGAACTGGTTACATACATATATATGTTTCCTGTCCGGACCGAACATCGGATGGCAAGCTCCCGAACCGGTCGGAATGGAAGCCTCTATCCTGCCCGACTCCAACAACAGCACCTGCAAATGGCCTGTCGTTCCGAAAGTAGTCACATACGCTTTATCTCCATCCATCAGGATGCCGGTAGGCGCTTCATCCATCGGGAAAGAGCGCAGTAATGCCGTACCGTCAGGCGAAAAGACATCCACTCGCTTTACTCCTTTATCTGTCATCAACAACTCACCTTTCCCGTTCACGGCAATGTCCGTCGGAAAGAACGGTGGATTGCCTGCTGAAGCAATGGAGATGCAACAGCAGGCAAAACAAGCCACCAGTGAGTTTTTTAGCATGTATTTTCGTGTGTTCATGGTAAGATTATTATGTATTATATTTTTCTTGCTTTACTATATCCTAATTCAAGAGAGATAGCCTGCGCCACATTCTTTATGCAGTCTACGGATGTCCGTACCACCTCTTTCGACAAGCGGTCCTTCGGGCCTGAAATCCAGATGGCCCCGCAAGGATAACCCGTGAAATTAAAGATAGGAGCACCGATGCAAATCACACCGTTCAGTTCTTCCTCGTTGTCCATGGCATAGCCCAATTTCCGGACTTTCTCCAATTCCTCTAAATAAGCATCACGTGTAGTAATCGTCCGGGCGTTGTAGCGTGTAAATTCCATGTATGACAAATAACGGTCCCGGACAGTATTCGGCAAATAAGCCATTATAGCTTTTCCCGGAGCCGAACAATGCAAGTCGAAAGATTTTCCCGGAGACAGGATGAAGCGGAACGTATGATGTCCCTGCGCCTGCTCGATGAAAATGCCTTTCTTATCCCCTAACACGCCGAAGCATGCTGTCTCTTTCACCTGGTCGCGCAAATCACGCAGACGCGGTAAAACAGTTTCCAGCAGATTGTGTTCGTTTAGCGATCTGAATCCCAAAGTTAGTAATTTGCGGGACAACTTGTATCGTTTTGTATCCTCATTATATATCAAATAATCCAAGCGTACAAGCGTATTCAGAATACGATAAGCCGTAGTCTGGGAAATGTCGAGATCAGACTTGATTTCCTGAAGCGTGCCGCCTTGCGTGTGAAGCGACAGATACTCCAGTACGGCAATCCCTTTTTCGAGATTGGGCACCTTGTAGTTCTCTTCCGGTTTTTCCATATTTGGAATACTGCTTTTCATATTTGAAATATTGTTTCAGATTTGAATCAAATATAAAAGAGTGCGGAGAAATGAAGGCAGGATGTATGCAAAAATTAGTTAAGTATGTCGTAAAGCACATTATTCAATGAGATTGTGTTAAAACATCCCTGTCCCCGCGCTTGACGCGGGGCCGCAAAAGAACAGGCTTTATCGATCAGTTGTTTATACTGCCGGCTCTAATGCGATCCCGCGTCAAGCGCGGGAACGAGGAGCTTTTGACGTCAACTGTTTTTCCGGTAACTCAAGACAGCCAGGACATTAAAGAACAAGGCAAATAAACATATAATGATAAAGTGTCCCGACATATCGGCAAGACCGCTTCCTTTCAGATAAACCATCCGCATCACTTCCACTAAATAGCGGATCGGATTGAAACGCGTCAACACCTGCGCCCATTCGGGCATGCTGCTGATCGGCGTAAACAGACCACTCAGCAGGACAAAGATGATAAAGAAGAAGAAAACCGTAAACATCGCCTGCTGCTGGGTGGAAGAGATGGACGAGATAGCCAGCCCGAATCCGGTGAAGGCCATCAGATAGACCGCCGCAAACAGATAAACAATCCCGAGATTACCGACCGGAACCAGCCCATAGACCAGCCAGGCAACAAGCGCCCCGATCGTAAGCAGAAACAACCCGATCACCCAAAACGGTATCAGTTTGGACAGCAGGAACAAGGCCTTCGGAACAGGCGTCACATTGATCTGCTCGATCGTCCCCTTCTCCTTCTCGCTCACGATATTCAGGGCGGAAAGGAAACCGCCGATGATCGTCAGCAAGAATGCCATGATCCCCGGGACCATATAAATCTTATAATTCAGATGCGGATTAAACAGGTTTGTCACACGGATGCCTCCCATCTGCCCGGCGGCGGGAGAAAGGCCTTTCTCCTGATTGAAGTCCATCAAGATGGACGAGAGGTATGAGCTGCCCATTCCCCCTTTCGTCCCGTTCACGGCATTGGCGGCAATCAGCACCTCCGCTCCCCCTTCGCGCCCTAAGCGTTCCTCGAAGCGGGAAGGGATTTCCAGAATGATATCCGCCTTGTTGCTCTCGATGGAGGTGAGCGCTTCGTCATACTTTGCCGAGACGTCGACCAGGTTGAAGTAACCGGAAGAGAGCACCTTCTCCCTTAATTGTTGGGACAGGACGGAATGGTCGTTATCCACGATGCTCAGGTTGATATTGCGCATCTCGAAATTTGCGGCAAAAGGAAGGATCACCAGTTGCAGGATGGGCAACAGGAAAATGATACGGGGCAGGAAACTATCCCGCTTGATCTGCTTAAATTCCTTTTCCAATAGATACTTCAACATATTACAATCGTATTTTAAAACGTTTCACACTCAATGCTACCAGGAACACCGCCATACCGGCCAGGATACTGATCTCAGGCAGGATCGCCCTCGCGCCCAATCCTTTTATCATGATATCTTTTACTGCGGAAATATACCACCGGGCCGGAACGATATTGGAAAGCACTTGCAGGATCTTCGGCATATTCTCGATCGGGAACATCATCCCGCTGAGCAGCATCACCGGAAGCATCAATACAACGGCACTGACCAGCATCGCCGCCTGCTGCGTATCGGCCACCGTCGAAATCAGCAACCCTAAGCAGAGCGACACTAACGCATAGAGGATAGACACCGACACTAACAGCGTCAGGCTGCCGGCAATCGGCACACCTAACAGGAAGTAGGACAGCGACAGGATCGTCGCAATATTGACCAGGCTCAGCAACAGATACGGCGTCGCCTTTGCCAGGATGATATAGACCGGCTTCATGGGCGACACCAGCAGGACTTCCATCGTCCCGATCTCTTTCTCCTTCACAATCCCGACGGAGGTCATCATGGCGCAGATCAGGATCAGGATCAATCCCATCACACCGGGCACAAAGTTATAGGCGCCTTTCATCAAAGGATTGTAGAGCAACGAGACGACTGGCGTAATCGCGTTGCTAATTGACAATTGAGAATTGACAATTGTCAATTGCTGAAGGATTGCGGTTGCATAGGCGGCAAGCTGCGTTGCTTCGTTCGGGTCGGTGGCGTCGGCCAGGAGCTGGACGGAGGCGTCGGGCGAGGAGGCGTATTGGGCGGGGAAGATGATGAGCAGCCGCACTTTGCCCTGCCGGAAAAGCGCCTGCCCTTCCGCCTGGCTTTCGACCATCGTGTAGAGTTCGAAGTACTCGCTGGCGGAGAGATGATCGATCATTTTCTGTGTCACTTCGTCCCGGCTCTGGTCCAGGATGGCGATCGGGGCACGCTTAATCTCGGTCGTGATCGCATATCCGAAGAGGATGATCAGGATGATCGGCATTACTAACAGGATCATCATCGTCCGCTTATCCCGGAAGATATGATAGAATTCTTTTCTGATGAAAGAGATAAATTGCTTCATACGTTTACTCTCCTCTTTTTGCATTTCGAGCCAGGGCCCGGAAGACATCGTTCATATTATCGGCCTTGAAAGTTTTCTTCAGTGCGGCGGGGCTGTCGAGGCTTCGATCTTGCCGTCAACCATGATGGAGACACGGTTGCAGTATTCCGCCTCATCCATATAGTGAGTGGTGACAAAAACGGTGATGCCTCGTTGTGCCGCCTGGTAGATCAGCTCCCAGAACTGGCGGCGGGTGACGGGATCCACACCTCCGGTCGGCTCGTCCAGAAAGACGATGCGGGGCTCGTGGATGACGGCGACCGAGAAGGACAGCTTCTGTTTCCAACCGAGCGGCAGGGCGTCGACCAGCGTGTTGCGTTCGTGCTCCAGGTCGAGCACCCGGAGCAGTTCGTCGGTCTTCTCCTTCAACCGCTTTTCGGGCAGGCCGTAGATGCCTCCGTAGAGGCGGATATTCTCCCAGACTTTCAGGTCGCCGTAGAGGGAGAACTTCTGGCTCATGTAGCCGATATGCCGCTTGATCAGTTCCGTCTCCTTATAAATATCGAAACCGGCGACTTTCCCGCTGCCCGACGTGGGCGTCGAAAGGCCGCAGAGCATACGCATGGCGGTCGTCTTCCCCGCTCCGTTCGCCCCGAGGAAACCGAAGATTTCCCCCTCGCCTACCGAGAAACTGATATGATCGACGGCGGTAAAGGTGCCGAAACGCTTCGTTAGTTGTTCTGTTTCTATTACATTCATGATAATAATTACAAATTTTGAATTTGACCGTCCCAAACCGGGACGAGCATTTTTAATCTTCAAAACGACCGTCCCAAGCTGGGACAGGCACTTTCATCCTTCGGAACGACCGTCCCAAACTGGGACGGGCACTTTCAACCCTCGGAACGGTCGGCCCAAGTTGGGACGGGCACTTTCATCCTTCGGAACGGTCGTCCCAAGCTGGGACGATCACTTTCTACCTTCAGAACGGTCGGCGCGGCTTGCGCCGGCCACTTTCAACCATCCAACGCCATGAAACAGTCCTCGATACCGGGTTTTATCGGCTCGATCCGGATATCCGTATGCCCTTTTGCCTCTAAAAAGCGATGCAACTCCCGGATAAAGGCCGCCTCTCCCGCTCTCGCCACCACCTCTTTACCGACGGCGAAATGCTGGGCATCACCGAAGGAGAAACAGGAATCCGCATCCGGATAGCTCCGCAGGTCGAGCAGCAAAGGATACATCGAAGCAGAATGGACGGCAAACAGCCGCTTGTCGAACGTCGCACGGATACCGTCCGGCGTATCGACCGACAGGCAACGTCCGCTGCGCATCAGGGCGATGCGGTCGCAACGCGAAGCCTCGTCCATATAGGGCGTCGAGACCATAATCGTGATCCCCTGACGGCGAAGGCGGTCCAGCATATCCCAAAACTCCACGCGGGAAACCGGGTCGACACCCGTCGTCGGCTCGTCCAGGAAAAGGACATCGGGACGATGGATCAGCGCGCAGCTCAGGGCCAGCTTCTGCTTCATGCCGCCGGAGAGTTTTCCGGCCCGCCGCTTCTTGAAAGGCTCGATCTGGACGTAGATATCGCGTATCAGATCGTAATTTTCCTTGATCGTCGTATTGAATACGGTTGCAAAGAAATCGAGGTTTTCCTCCACCGTCAAGTCCTGATAGAGAGAGAAACGCCCCGGCATATAACCGACCCGCCAGCGGATTTCCTTATAATCGCGCACGACATCCAGCCCGCAAACCGAAGCCGTCCCACTATCGGCCAGCAGCAGCGTGGTCAGAATCCGGAAAAGCGTCGTCTTGCCTGCCCCGTCGGGACCGATCAGCCCGAACAGCTCCCCTTCCCCGATGTGCAACGAGATATCCTGCAACGCCTGCACCTCGCCATAAGCCTTATTGACCCGCTCAATCACAACCTCCCTCATCGCTCGCATTTTTTAATTTTTAATTCTTAATTAAACCTCGCTTCCCCATACTGCCCAATCTTCAGATAGCCGTCGTTCTTGACCGCGATCTTGATGGCATAAACCAGGTTAGCCCGCTCGTCTTTGGTCTGGATTCCTTTCGGGGTAAATTCGGATTTTTCGGATATCCAGGTGATGGTCCCCGGATATTCGCGCTGCTCCTCTTCACCGAAATCGGCAAAGACACGGACAGCCTGCCCTAACTTCAACTGCGTGAGCTGATCGGCGGTCGGATAGGCACGCAGGTAAAGGATATCGGTGTCGGCCATCTTATAGAGAGGCTTGCCGGCGGCGGTGACTTCGCCCGGTTCGGCGTATTTCACCAGCACAGTACCGGATTGCGGGCTGACGATACGGCTTTTCTGCAACTGGTCGTCGAGTTGCATGATCTGATAAACGATACTTTCGGCTTCAGCATCGGCTCCGCCTGTTGTCTTGTTCAAGGTGGAGTATTGAGCATCGAGTTGTTTCTGCAAGACTTTGATGTTGTTGACGATGTCGTCCACCTGCTTCTGGTTGCCGGCTTTTGCCTTCACTAAGTTTTCCATACGCTGCTGCTCGCTGCGGGCAACGGCGATCTGCTGCTCGAGGGAGGCGATCTGTTTGCGGATATCCGGCTTGCGGATGTCGACGCTGCGGAGGCCCGCTTCGAGTTGCTTCTTCCGGAGATAGAGTTGCGTACTGTCGACATAGCCTAAGACGGCGCCGGCTTCCAGGCGGTCGCCCTCCTGCAGGTTCAGTTCCATGATCTTCCCGTTGGCTTCCGAAGAGACAATCACTTCGGTCGATTCGAATGCTCCGGTAGCATCGAAGGTGTTGCCGTTACCGCCACAGGCGGAAAGACAACCCAAAACAATAGATAAAATAACGTATTTCATATTGATTTATATTATTCATTCGTCGTGTACATATAATTATAGATAGCCTGCAACTGCTGGACGCGATGTGCGGCGGCGGCTTGGCGGGCGAGGTCTTCAGAGTTGATCTCGCGGATCAGGTCGGTGACGGAGATCACGCCGTTTGCCAGTTTGACTTCGGCAGCCTTTTTGATACTGGTGCGGAGGCGGATGATTTCGTCGTCGGCTTTCATCAGGTCGGTCATTTTCCGGATCTCGCTATTCTGCTGCGTCAGCTGGAGGCGGGTGTTAAAGAGGAATGTCTCCCGTTGCACTTCGACCGCCTGCCGGCTGGTTTCTATTTTCCGGCGGTCGTTCTTCAGTGTGTACAGCTTTCCCATATTCCAGCTCAGACGGACACCGGCCACATAAAACGCACTGAAGCCATCTTCCAGCATATTCAAACCGGGACGTCCGTAACCGCCTTGCACGAAAGCGCCGATACGCGGCATCAGGCCGGCAGTCAGCTGCTTGTTCTGCAATTCGAGGAAGTTGCTCCTCGCATCCAGCGCCTGCAATTCGGGACGGTTGATGACGGGAGACAGCGCCGTACTACCCGGCAACGAAGGTTCCTCCAACACCATTTCCTTCCCTTCCGGCCGGCCGATCAGCGCAGTTAGCATACTTCCGTAAGCCGAACGTGCCGCCTTCAATTCGATCTCTTTCTGACGGGCATTCAGCAGTTCCACCTCCATACTCTCGCGGTCGGACAGGTTGGCAACGCCGTTGTCCATCATGGCGGAGATGCGGTCGATATTGATCTGCAACTCTTTTTGGAGCAGACCGTTCTGGCGGATCAGTTCATCTTGCAGGAGGCAGCCGAAATAAAGCTGGTTAACCCGGTCGTTCAGGGTGTAGAGATCGCTCTTCAACTGTTCGCGGTCGGCAACGGCCTGCGCCTCCGTCAGCTTACGGGTGGAACGGATTGCACCGCCATCCCAGATCGTCTGGTTCACTTCGGCAAGAACCTGGTATTGGTCTTTGCTCATCGTCGGGATCTCGAAGCCGGGGATCAAGGCCGACAGTTTATCGGCATCGAACGGCAGTTTCGTCACATCGCTTTGATACGAGGCTTTCGCATTGACCGAGAGTTGCGGCAGCCAGCCTTTTGCGGCGTTGGACAGGTTGTATTGCTCTGTCTGCTCGATCAGTTTATACTGCCGGATCTGCGGATAATTCGCATGTGCCCATTCATAGCACTGACTCAGCGTAACCGTTTCCTGCGCCTTTGCCTCCCCGGGCATAAACGGCAGGCAAAGAAGCAGCAAAGCCGCCTGTTTCCAGTTATTCGGAATGATTCGTTTCATATTCATCTCTCCTTTCATTCGTTAGTTGTCCGGGGCTGGTCCGGGGTGAACAACCGGATCATCGCATCCACAATAAACGCTTTCCGTTCCCGCAGGAAGGCCTCAAACTTCCGGGGATCACCGTTCATAAAAACATCTGTCAACGGATTCCGTATCAATATCGGAAATATGATCAGACTCAACAGTGTTGAAGCCGTATAGATAAGCGGCACCTTTTTCAGCAGCCCTCTTTCCATCTCGTCCGTCATCTGTTCCTGCAACTGCAACAGCGGCTTGACACGTTCCGGATCTTTCATAATTGTCCGGTACAAATGCTCCGGATCGCGGTTGAACTCACTCACCACGAAGATCGGGAATAACGGGTTGGCCTGAATCATCGCCATATACTGATCGATGATCTTCGGCATCTTTTCCAAACAGGAAGTCGGTTCGTCCATGATCTTTTCGATATTCGGCAGCAAGGCATTCATCAACTGCCCGAAGATAGCATCGAAAAGCATTTCCTTCGTCCGGAAGTAATAGTGCAGAGCCGTACGGCTGATTCCGACTTCAAGGGCTACATCCCCCATTTTGGTCGCTTCATACCCTTTTCTTACAAACACCTGTTTAGCCACATCTATGATCCGGCTTTCCATGTCCTGAAGTTCTTCTGTATTCATCACTATAATGTTATTAAATATTTTGTCTACCATGTCTGACACATGTGTCAAAAGTAGCACAAAAAAACAGGAGCGCAATAGCTACGCCCCTGTTTTTAATATCTTTTAGAGATTATCGAATGTTTACTTCTTTATTGTACGGGCAGGAACTCCCTCAAAAGTCATTTTAACAGGATTTATGAATCCGTTCTCATCAAACGTCATCCGATCGATACAGGTTACACGGTGGTCACGAGCCGTATCGTTAAGCGGACGGCGGTGATAAACGATGTAATAGTCTTCCGAACCCGGCACATGCATAACGGAATGGTGTCCCGCACTGGTCGCAACCTCCGGATCTTGCTGGAGAATCTTGGCTATGCGTTTGAACGGGCCAAAAGGAGAATCGGCAATCGCATAGGCTACAGAATAGTCAGGTCCGCCCCAACCGCCTTCGCTCCACATGAAATAATATTTGCCGTTCTTTTTGAACATAAACGGACCTTCGACATAGTTTTCAGGCGTCACTTCCCTGTAAATAGTTCCGTCTTCAAACGGCACGAGTCCGGTAAAGTCGTCATTCAGCCGGACAATGTTACAATGTCCCCAACCGCCGTAATACATATAGTAGCTGCCATCGTCATCGTGGAAAACGAACTGGTCGATCGGCTGTGCCCCGTTCACAATCTCATTGATAAGCGGCTTACCCAGCAAATCCTTGTACGGCCCGTCCGGACGGTCGCTAACGGCAACCCCGATTCCGCCGATTTCGCCTTCATGCACATCGTTAGCGCCGAAGAAGAAATAATATTTGCCATCCTTACGGATAATGGACGGAGCCCACATCGCCTTCTTCGCCCACTTCACGGCAGACGAATCGAGCACGGAAGAATGTTTCGTCCAGTTCACCAGGTCTTTGGAAGAAAAACAGTCAAAAAAAGTTTGATTCTCATACACATCGCTCCAGGTCGGGAATATCCAATAGGTATCGTCGTAAATGATTCCTTCGGGATCGGCATACCAACCTTCAAACACCGGATTACCACTGGTCAACACATCATCTGCGACAGCCTGCTTTTGCTTCGGCTGTCCGCAAGCCACTAAAGCGGCTGTACATAAAAACACAAACAAACTATTTTTCTTCATATCTCATATATTAATGTTCCATATTCTTAGCCAGACCACCCTCGGATGTCTCCTTATAAAGGCTCGGCAGGTCATTGCCGGTCTGGCGCATCACCTCTACTACCTGGTCGAAACTTACCCGGTGCTTGCCATCGGAGAAGTTTGAGAAAGTATTGGCATCCAACGCACGGGCAGCCGCAAAGGCATTCCGTTCAATACAGGGAATCTGTACCAGACCGCAAACCGGGTCACAGGTCAGCCCCAAGTGGTGTTCCAGTCCCATCTCGGCAGCATACTCGATCTGCGCGGGTGTCCCTCCGAACAACTGGCTGGCAGCGGCTGCCGCCATTGCGCAGGCAACTCCCACTTCTCCCTGGCATCCCACTTCAGCACCGGAAACAGATGCATTCGTACGGACGACGTTTCCAAACAATCCGGCCGTCGCCAACGCACGCAAGATACGGGAATCGCGAAAATCACGTGACTCCTTCAAGTGGAACAAGACAGCCGGCATGACTCCGCATGAACCACAAGTCGCGCCGTCACAATCTGTCCCCCGCAAGCATTCTCTTCGGAAACAGCCAGGGCATAAGCATAAACCATTCCCCGGCTTTTGATACTGCTGCCATAGCCTTTGGCACGAATCATATAGTCGGATGCTTTACGGCGGATTCCCAAGCCACCGGGCAAGATACCCTCGGCTTCAAGCCCGTTATGGACAGCCTGTTGCATCACTTCCCACACTTCAGCCAGATAATCCCAGATCTCCGGCCCTTCACACTCTTCGACATATTCCCAATAAGAATGACCTGTCTTTTCGCACCAAGCTTGTATATCCCGGATCGTATGCATTTCGTAAACCTGTCCTTGCGTCAGCTCGTTATAGGTTTCGTTTGCCAGCGTTCCGCCTCCGATACTGTATATAGTCCAGCTATCCAGTTCTTCGTCCTTTTCATTGAATGATTCGAACAGTATGCCGTTCGGATGAAAAGGCAGGAAGACCTTCGGTTCCCAGGTTATATTTGTCTTAGCCACCGGAGTCAGCACCTCGAGGATTGCAGCATCTGTCATATGCCCTTTGCCTGTAGCCGCCAAGCTGCCATAGAGCGTGACGTTAAACCGTACTGCACCGCGATTGCGTTCCAGAAACATCCGGGCCGCACGCATCGGTCCCATCGTATGGCTACTGGACGGTCCATGACCGATCCGGTATATTTGCTTAATAGATCCATCTGTTTTTTGTTTACTTTTTAGATATTCACATTTACCATTTATACTTTTAAAAATATATTGCGCTTATAAAGCAGCCACAAAATTACATAAATAATCAATGCATTCGACGCCGCAATCAAAGGTGAATAATAATTCCCGATATATTGTTCCAACCCATGAAAGAGAGATGTACCTATACACCTGAAACTAATCACATTGGCCAGCATATAGGCCACTATCGAATTCATTCCGTACACCTTCAGCCAGGTAATATTCTTCCTGTGCCCCTTATAATCGATCCAGTAATAGAACAACCCCATCAACAAGAAACAATAACCGCTACTAACCAACACCATCGAACTTGTCCAGATTTTCTTGATAACCGGCAACTGCAATCCCCACAACCAGCCCAGTACGACCATCACCGCACCGATGCCCAACAGCCACTGCCATTTGCGTTTCTGCTCCATCCCGCTCTTCAGGATATGTCCGGCAAAAAGACCGGTCAACACCGTCACGCCAAAATTCAGGCTGCTCAATATCCAGGTGTACCGGTAATATTCGGCAAACACGACCTTACCGTTCTCGACTACGGCTCCATCACGGAACCGTCCTAAAACCGTACGGTCTATCCATTCCGCCAGGTTTCCGTCCGGCGTATAATTGCCGCCACCGTAACCATCGACCGAAATGAACTGCATCGCTCCCCAATAAACCAGCAACAAGGCAACAGCCGTTCCGATCTGCACAGACAGACGCACGTGCAGGAACAGCATCGCCGCAATCAGATAGCCCATCGCAATCGCCTGCAACGTGTTCGAATAAAGATAAATGCGACCCGGATCAAGCCCTAACAGATTTCCCTGGCACATCATACCAAAAATCCAAAGCAGGACCACACGCTTGATGATACGCCGGTAAACCGCCCATTTGTCCGGCATCGCCTTATAACGGGACAGGGCAAACGGCATCGACACACCCGCCATAAACATGAAGAGCGGCATCACCAAATCCCACGAAGAGAACCCTTCCCACTTCACATGCGAGAATCCCCACAAAAAGTCATTATACCACGATGCATCGATCGCACGTCCCAACGGATGCAAAATTCCTTCCAGCGCCACCAGGCAGAACAAGTCGAAGCCACGCAACACATCGAGCGACTCCAGGCGATTAGTAACAGGTTTCATAAGAATTACGAGTTATGAATTACACTTTTAAGAATATCCGTTGACGATAGAGAAAATACAGGAATCCCCAACAAACAGCTATATAGCGATCGAGACAACCAATGGTTGGGCTGCTTCGGGCATTAGCCTTGCGATCCCGCCAAACAAAGCTTCAGAAGTAAAGGAGAAATTCACAAACTCCTGCGCCAGATAAATCGTAATCGAGTTCGTCCCGATCACCGTAAAGAAGAGTGTCCATTTACGGAAATTCAGTACATCGACAATATAGAAAAACAACGAAAACATCCAGACCGAATAAGCTCCGACCACGCAAACAAAAGAACTTGTCCACAGATTCTTATTGATCGGGAAGAAAAGTCCCCACAGCAAACCGGCCGCTAACAGCACAGCACCGGCAACGACCAGTCCGCCAACTTTCTTCTTATCCGTCAGGCCTTCCCGTTGCAACTTGATAAATTCGCCCGTAAACATCCCCAACAAAGCCGTAGCGATAGCAGGAACAGTCGAAAGGATTCCCTCCGGATCATGCACCGTCAGATGCAGGCGTCCGGGTAACAGCATGCGGTCCACATAGCCAACCAGCGAACCTTCCATCGTAAACACGCCTGCCCCATTTCCATCCGGTGCGGGAACAAAGGCGAGCAGCAACCAATATCCGACCAGGATAGCCGCTGTAATCCAGACACGCGTAATCGTCCGGGTATTGACAAATATCAACGCTCCGAACATCCACGCCAAACCGATACGTCCAAGAACGCTGGCATAGCGCTGGTGCTCGAAATCAAAATTCAGCAATCCGTTATAGATAAAGCCGAACAGGACCAGTGTCAGTCCCCGGCGAACGATCTTCTTATAGATATCGGCATCCGTCTTCCCCTGTTCCCGCTGTTTCTCCAACGAAAACGGGAACGAAATACCGGCAATAAACAAAAACAGCGGAAATATCGTGTCATGGTGCGTCAGCCCGTCCCACTTCACATGGTGCATCTGGTCGGCAATCGCCTGAAAAAAAGGATTCGGAAACAACGTTGCCAACGCAACAAAAAGGGAAGCCCCTCCCATAATAAAGAACATGTCAAACCCTCTCAGGGCATCCAGCGACAGCAACCGCCGGGATTGTTTTTGTTTTTCCATATATACTATTTGTCTTTTGAGTTGACCTTATCGATTGAAGATACAAATATAGCTTTTTTCCCGTATAAGCAAGATATATAAGAAGCAGATATCGATCGAACACCAGCTCTGGCTCACCCGATAATCATTGGGGACAACCACAAGGATGAGGCAAATTATACAATAACCCTCTTTTTTGGCGTTTTTCTATTTCGTCCGAAATCTTGATCCATTTTGGATTGACTCTTTTCACAGTTTTAATCTTCTTTACTGACAACAGATGGAGTGAGGTGCGCAGGTTGTCTGAAAAAGCGTACAATTTGATTACCGAAAACAGAAAATATCGGCAAAGTGATAAACCTTAACTCCCGGAGAATCGAATATTTGAAAATAAAACGGACGGCGTTCCAAATATCCCAAGGAAATTTAGGGGCTTTTTTGCCCTTTAGACGGTCTTCTTTCCAATTACGACCGTCCTAATCGCCATTGCGACCGTCCTAATCTTCGCGAGGTGCCGAGTGCACTACACATTAGCACGGTCATGATGGCAAAGAGGACGGTCGTAATAGCTGAAAACACTCAAAAAAGGAGAAAAAGTCCCTTTTTGAGGTCAAAAAAGCGGATTAACATTTGTTTTATTTCGGATGTCTTTCGAACCGGAAAAATACGTTTTTTACAATAAGCCCCCTCTGCCGCAGGCTCTCTTTTGCCAAATAATGAATTTATTTATCCCCAATGATTATCGGTGAACCCCAGCTCTTCCTTGATGCCGAATTGAGAAAAGACTACTGTGAAAAGAAGAGGCTATCTCATCTTTTTATTTTGAGACAGCCTCTTCAAAAAATCTATTTCAAATAATAATATAATAATGATGAAGTCTATTATTCATACTGCGATTTTGTAATCGAACATCCACGAGCCTCCCATTTTGTTCTGATCTGTCTCATTTTAGATTGAATGCTTGCATAATCAGCCGTATAATTATCATACTTCTCCGGATATGTACGCATTTTTATGAGCTGTGTCTCATAATTAGAATAGGTATTACTGTCGATGCTCCATGACGAACCGCAATTTGACGCTTTTTTATTACCTTGCTTAGAACCGCTTTTGTTATTACCGGAAGAGCCGCTATTATCACTTGCCGCTAAACCGGATGAATTACCATCACTCTGCCGTATAGTACGTGCACTATTTACCGCCCCGGCAGTAGCCGTAGCGGCCGCCGCAAAATTATCCATGATAAATCCAAATGATTGTTTATTAGCTAAACTTCTGGAGTGCTCCACATCCCTATAGTTAGCTGAAGAACTGATCACATCGTAACTGTCATCCTTAAAATTAAGAGTTTCCCATTCACCGTCATACATAAGGTAAAGGCCAACTCCCTGTTTCAGACCATTCCGAAAATTACCAAACCACAAGTCTCCGTCATTGAACACTATAACGCCAAAACCATTGAAGTTTCCATCATTCACTTCGCCCAGAAACATATTGCCATCGCTATTTTCAAACAGAGAGAAATAACGCAGCGGGCTATCATCGGTAGAACCATATGCGTTTATAGGACGATCTTCTTTGAACTTCCCGGAATAGAGAACATCACCGTTTTTGGCATAACAAACGCCTGAACCTGTTTTTTCCCCATCCTGCCAGTTCCCGACATAGACAGCACAGTTATCGCAATTGGACACAGAATTGCCTTCGGGAACCAATAACATTCCATATCCTGTCATTTCGCCTTTTGAAAAATCACCGATATACAAAGCACCGTCTTTCATCTTCAAAAGTCCCATTCCAGTACGCTTTTTCTTTATGATCTGCCCTTTATAAAGCTCTTTTCGCCCCTTGTCACTGACTACTTCTAATGATTTGCTAAAAATATCTTCTATTATATTTTGGGATAGTGATGATTGAGCCAAACAAGCGACAAAGAAAACAAATAAAATGATTCTCATATTTTCTATTATTAAAAAACTTTACTGTTGGGCATACTCAGGCAACAAGAGACACTTCTTATTATTCAATAATTTATTGGCCTCTTTTTCGCTAAGTTCCTTAAATGTATAATCATTAAAACCTTTAGACTTTATTTGAATATAATGTACGGAACCTTCCGACAAATTCAATTGAATCTCATCCGCGTAATTGTAGACTGCCCCTGTAGCCTGGTTAGTACGGGAGAATTCAAAAGAAAAAATAACCTTGCCCTCCGAATTCAGAACGCACTTCTTTTTACAAGGGGAAAAACGGGCTGCCAGATCTTTCCCTTTAGGCGTTCCTTTCATTTCAAAGGCTTCCTGGCTGTTAATCTTAACAGGAATCGGAACCCATGCTTCTACTGCAAAAACATACACAATACTTTTTGCCGAAACCATAGAGAAAGAAAGACAACTAAGGATCAAGCAAATAAAAAACATTTTCTTTGAGAACATGATGATATCCCTAATACGTGTCGGGCGCAACCTTTATTTGTTATACGATTTATAAATTAATTACAAGACGACCTTAAACACACGTTCATCTATGCGAATGACATATTGTCCTTGTGAGAGATTCACTTCCATATCTCCGGCTGTAAGAGGAAGTAATTTCGCAAACCGACCGTCAAAAGAATAAATATATGCTGTGGAGGGACGAGCGACATGAATATACAATACGCCATCTTTCCCATATACGGTTGTCTTATCTTCGGTTATTTTAGCATTATCGGTTTCTATATCCGAATCCGAAACTCTTATTAATGAGACCAACCAATTGCTGATTCCATCGACGTTATTGATCACGCTCATACGATAAAGACCAGATTCCGTAACAGTCACTTCTTCACTGATCAATGAAGAACGGAGACCGCTTCGATATGTATTCTTCTGAATCGGAGACCACCAGTTTTCATTTTCACCTGCTTTCTCCCATTCCACAATCACTTCACCGCCTTCACCTGGTAATGCTTGACCTTCAAGGAGAACGGCATTTCCTTTTTTCGTTGCCTTCAACGGATAAACCTCCAATGCTGCTTTTCCTTCCACCTTTGTTATAAATCCGGTTATATCGATTAATGTACCGTTATTTACAAATGAGGTGTACGAAGTTAACCCATCACCATAATTATTTAATAGTTGTAAATCACCATTGTTCGTAATTGTTCCTAAAGAATTCTCATTATATAAAACGATCCGGACATCTGTTCCTTTCGTAATATTCATTTGTTGGGTTTCCACTCCCTTGAATGCCGGAGCAATCACTTTCGTCGGAGAATCGATATTAATGGTTTCGACCTTCACTCCGGTCAAGGTCTTGCTACTGCTAATTGTGAGGGTTTGATCGTCTGGAACATCAGGGACATCCGGCTTATCAGGTTCTCCCGTCGATCCGGACAGTTTGAACAAAACAGTATATGTCTGATTTACTTCTCCGCTAACAGATGTAACTTCAACTGTTCCGACTGCCATATCATCCATCCAGACAGGATTTGTTATTTTAACAGCCGCTCCACTTTGGCTCGCCTCTGCATCAAGTGTTATCAGTGGTTTATCTGTTATTTCAGAAGGGAGCAGCACTGTATAAGACTTCCATTCACTATTTAAACTTATAGATCTGGAACTACCATTTAATACATAACCAAGAGAAGTTAGCGAAACATCTCCCTTCCACCAAATATCTTCCCCAGTGCTAATACCTTCTGCTGCAATATATAAATGGCCGTAAATACGTGAGATATAAAGCTCTCCAGTCTGTTCATTATAGGTGGCATAACTGGTTTGTGGCCAAGTCGAATTAATAATTATAGTTCCATAAGCAACCTGGAGGCTAATATCGTTTGCTTTAGGCAAAGTAAATCCAGGTTTGGCTATTAATTTGACTGTCACATCTTTGTTGTATTCTAACTTCTCAGGGCATTCCAGCGTCAAACCATTCCCCCTACAGTCTAATTCTGAATCATAATAAACCGTTTGATCGGATGCTGGCCCTTTGATATTGCATCTGTCAGCAATATCGGAAGAGGCGCCTCTTATCACGGTCCAATGCTCTTTATCCGTCGAATAGGCAACCATGACATTTTCATTCTCTTCCATTTTCACAATAAAGCTGGCACGAAATTTGTTTGAATATGTAACATCTAACGAACATTCGCTAATTTGTTTAATATCTTTCTTGATATTACCTTGTGCATCAGTTATTGCATAGCCGATATAGCCTTTGAATGGGACATTTCCCTTATTTTCAATACCGAAGATAACAATATCTTCCCATGTTCCGTCCAGCCTGTTCAGTTCAAATCCATCGCCTTGTGCAGATTCATATACTTGCAATAAGAACTGATTCTCCGATTCCTGATTCGGCATAATATTTATAACCATAT
Source organism: Parabacteroides sp. AF48-14 (assembly GCF_003477465.1). NCBI lineage: Bacteria > Pseudomonadati > Bacteroidota > Bacteroidia > Bacteroidales > Tannerellaceae > Parabacteroides > Parabacteroides sp. AF48-14. The sequence goes on along the minus strand of NZ_QUDI01000008.1, from coordinate 41,883 downwards.
CATGAGCGCGATTATAACCTCCCCAGACTGTATTATTCTTAGGATCGAGTACAGATAAAACATAAAAACCATTGTGTAAACCATCCCATCCCCAATTAAAGTGGTAACGGCCATAATTATCATATCCGTCGCAAATAAACGAATGTGCTATCCCATGAAAAGGATCTTGCCGGGTTTCTGTTTCAGCTCCATACAAGACCGGCCGACCATTATCCAATTCCTTATGAATCATTTGCTCCCATTCATCCCAAGAATACTCCAGATCGACAGAGTGTTGATATAAATGTTTCATCTGTTTGCTATATCCGAAAACATCTTGCAAAGCAGTCACGACATCGTCGACATAAGCGCTGCTCTCTGTTTGAAGATAATTCATTTTTATATTTGCTCCGCATTGCCACAATAATTCTGCAACTGCATTTTTTTTGTCCTTCCGTAGCAGAGTTTAAACTACTTGGCATACTATTCCAGTCATATTTTCCATAGGAAACAGAAATGTCTTTATAGGAAGAGACTGCATTAACGGTATTTGCTTGTTCCGGATAACCATGATATTTCATCAGAATAGCCATTGCTGTAGCACAACAACCGGCAGGAGCTTTTTGCCCTCCGATTGTCGGACACATCCGGTTATACGGATCATCCTGTCCCCACGTAGCAGTCTCAAGCAAAAGATTTTTCCCTGAAATAGCCTTTTGGTTGGAATTGGGATTCGTAAGATATCGTTGCCATTCGGCTTGAATCTTTTCCGAAGCTTTCATTCCGTTTTGTGTGGCGAAGTTTATCTCTTCTTGATAACCCTGCAGCCAAACCTTCAAGTTTTCCGGCATGGAAATTACATCAAAAGATCCTTTTTCCGAATAACCTAATACAGGAAACACACAATCATCACCGGCTACAATTACGAAACCATTTCCTGCTTTCACATTAAATACGTAAAAATCTATAGGCTGCTCCGATGCACGTAAACTTGTTTCCACATCAGAATAAGCCTTATAAACTAAAGTCAGATCAGAAGAACTGCGAAGACCGCTTCCTGACTGTAACAATACACTCTCTGCAACCGTGTATGCCTTTTCAATATTTATCCGTTCAGCCCCAAGTGAAAAGGGGAGCAGAAACAAAAGGGAAAAGAATAATAGCTTTTTCATATACATAACCTAATTATAAGTTTATTATTTGCACAAATAAAGCTATTTTATATTTCAAAAAGGCACGTGGTTAAAACTCACTGCCATCAAGCGGTAGAATAATCATACATCCGGTTATTTTTAAGGGTTATCCGGTTGTTTTTATATGCCTAAGATATTATCCGCATAGTCGTTCATTGAAACATATATAAAATAATTTCGTATGTTTGCACCCATAACATAAACAATAAAGACTTATGACAGCAATCATTCTAATAGCGGTTATCGTGATCTTAGGAATCTGGATCGCTTCTTTGTATAACTCGTTGGTGAAACTCCGGAACAATCGTGAAAATGCATTTGCCGATATCGACGTGCAGCTTAAACAGCGCCATGACTTGGTCCCTCAATTGGTCGAGACGGTCAAAGGTTATGCCGCACATGAGAAAGAGACTCTCGAACGCGTGATCAATGCCCGTAACGGAGCAATCGGTGCCAAGACGATCGATGACAAGATCGTGGCTGAAAATGCACTGTCTTCCGCACTTGCCGGATTGAAGATCACGCTCGAAGCCTATCCGGACCTGAAGGCAAACCAGAACTTCCTTCAGTTGCAGGAAGAAATCTCCGATCTGGAAAACAAACTGGCAGCCGTACGCCGCTATTTCAATTCGGCTACGAAAGAACTGAATAACGCAGTCGAGACATTCCCGTCGAACCTGATCGCCGGTATGTTCGGTTTCAAGAAAGAAATCATGTTCGACTTGGGCGAACAACGCGCAACACTCGAAGAAGCACCTAAAATCAAATTCTAAGAATGCAATACGTAGGTATACAAACCCAGCAGAGCAGGAACAACTTACGTTCCCTGCTCCTGCTTTGTCTTTTCCCGGTATTAGTATGCGTGTTGACGCTGATGTTCTGCTACTTGTTTGTTATGGTATCCGAAGCAAGCAACCAGCCGGACGTTACACTTACACAATTAGCGATGAGCGTATTCGTACAGATCGCCCCTTATGTCTTGGGCGGCGTACTGATTTGGTTCATCATCGCCTATTTTGCCAATACCAGCATTATCAATTCGGCAACCGGCTCGCAACCGCTGTCGCGAAAAGAGAACAAACGGGTGTATAACCTCGTCGAAAACCTTTGCATGAGCCAGGGGATGAAGATGCCCCAGATCAATATCATCAATGACGACTCCCTCAACGCTTTTGCCAGCGGGATTAATGAACGCACCTACACGATCAGCCTCTCACAAGGGATTATCGAGAAACTCGACGATCCCGAGCTGGAAGCCGTCATAGCCCACGAACTGTCGCATATCCGCAACCACGACGTGCGCCTGCTTATCATCTCCATCGTCTTTGTCGGCATCTTCGCCATGTTAGCGCAAGTAGCCATGCGTTCCGCCTATTATTCTTCGATGAGTAGGAAAAGGGATGATAAAAACGGAGCGGCACTCCTCATGATCCTGATTCTTATTGTTGCCGCCGTCGGTTACTTCTTTTCTATGCTGATGCGCTTCGCCATCTCCCGTAAACGGGAATACTTAGCCGATGCGGGCTCAGCCGAGATGACTAAAAACCCGCTTGCCCTGGCCAGTGCACTCCGCAAAATATCGGCCGACCCGGACATCGAAGCAGTCCACCGCGAAGATGTCGCACAACTTTTCATCCAGCATCCGGGCAAGCAAGCCAAAAGCGCACTAAGCGGACTGAGCGGTCTTTTTGCCACCCATCCACCGATCGAAAAGCGGATACAAGTGCTCGAACAATTCTAAATTTAACGGAGATTTAACCCGAAGAATCATTCCAATCCCGGCATTAATTTAATATCTTTGGTGCCGGATAAAAATTAAGTGTTGGAAATGATACAAAAAGAATTGATTGGCGATTTCAAACTGAAATGGGATCGCATACAGCAGGCAATGCAAAAGATGAACGCTGACGGATGCCTGCTCACCGTAGATGTAAACCTGTATTATACAACCGGACGTATCTATAGCGGATACTTCTACCTCCCGGCAGAAGGCGCTCCCTGGTTCTTCGTGAAACGTCCGAACGGTCTGACCGGCGACCAGGTGGAATATATCCGCAAGCCGGAACAAATGGCCGAACTGTTTGCCGCTCACGGACTGAAGATGCCGGAAAAGCTCCTGCTCGAAGCAGACGAGCTGACCTACAACGACTATATGCGCCTGCAAGCGATCTTTAACCCGAAAGAGACGGCCAACGCCACTGCACTGATGCGCAACCTGCGACAGATAAAGACACCGCACGAGATCGAAATGTTCCGCATCTCAGCCGAACGTCACGCCAAGACATACGCCGAAATCCCCGAATGTTTCCGACCGGGAATGACAGACCTCGAGTTCCAGTACGAGATAGAAAGACGGATGCGCAAGAACGGCTCCATCGGAATATTCCGCGCCTTCGGTGCCAATATGGACATCTTTATGGGAAGCATTCTGGCGGGAGACAATGCCGAAAGCCCCTCTCCTTTCGACTTCGCCTTAGGTGGCGGCGGAATGGATGCGTCCTGCCCGTTAGGTGCAAACGGAACGGTTCTGAAAGACGGGACAGCCATTATGGTAGATATGGCAGGAAACTATACAGCTTACATGACGGATATGACACGCGTCTTCTCCGTCGGCCGCCTGACCGACCAGGCTTACCGGGCACACCAGACAGCCTTGCTCATCCAGAGCGAGATCGAAAACATCGCCCGTCCGGGAACGCCTTGTGCCGAACTCTATAATATCGCCGCCAAGATCACTGAAAACGAAGGTCTCGGCGCCTATTTCATGGGAACCCTGCAGCAGGCGAAGTTCGTAGGCCACGGCATCGGAATCCAGATAAACGAACTTCCGGTCCTGACGCCCCGTTCGAAAGAACTGCTCGAGCCGAACATGGTATTCGCGCTCGAACCGAAATACGTGATACCGGGCGTCGGTGCGGTCGGCATCGAGAACAGCTTCCTGGTTACGGAAACCGGACTGGAAAAGATTACGCAGTTTAAAGAGGATATCATACAACTATAAAATCACAAGAACATGAAAAGAACAATTACACTTTTCCTGCTGCTGGCCGTCATCTTCATGCCGGCAAAGGCCCAGGATGTAGAAAACGTCAAACCGGTGAAGAATGTCATTCTGCTGATACCGGACGGAACATCGTTGGCAACAGTCTCGATGGCACGCTGGCTGCAATGGTACAACAACCCCGATCAGCCGAAACTGAACATCGACCCGTATCTGTGCGGAACGGTCCGCACGCATTCTTCCAATGCTCCGATCGGTGACTCCGCTCCTACGACGTCCTGCTACATGACCGGACAGCCGAGCCGCACAGGTTACGTCTCCACCTATCCGGAAAACGACGGAGACAACGACATCTACCCGACCGATCCGGCACGCGCTTTCCAGCCGCTGACAACCGTCCTCGAAGCAGCCAAGATGCTCCAGGGCAAATCGACCGGTCTGGTTTTCACCTGCGAATTTCCGCATGCAACGCCGGCCGACTGTTCCGCCCACAGCTACAATCGCGGCAAGTATGAATGGATCGCTCCGCAGATGGCTCACAACGACCTCAACGTCGTAATCGGCGGCGGTGTTTCCCTGCTCCCCGAAGAAAGCGAAGCCTACCTGAAAGGAAACGGCTATGGCGTCTTCAAAAACGACATCAACGGCATGCGCAGTTACAAAGGCAATAATATGTGGGCTTTATTCGGCGACAAAGAAATGGCCTACGACATCGACCGTAATCCGGCCGAACAGCCTTCTCTCGAAGAGATGACACGCAAAGCGATTGAAAAGCTGTCCCAGAACCCGAACGGCTTCTTCCTGATGGTAGAAGGCAGCAAAGTTGACTGGGCTGCACACGCCAACGATCCGGTCGGTATGGCAACCGATTTCTTAGCTTACGACCGCGCTTGCGGTGCCGCTTTGGAATTTGCCCGCCAGAATGGTGAAACAGCCGTTATCATGGTTCCCGACCATGGCAACAGCGGCATCAGCATCGGCCGTCGCGACTGTACAGGCTACGACAAACTGTCCAAAGACCAGTTGTTCCACCAGTTCTCTCTCTATAAGCTGACAGCCGAAGGATTTGCCAAAAAAGTAAACAGCCTGCCAAATTCCGAAGTACAGAATATCTTCCGCGAATATGCCGGTTTTGAACTGACACCCGAAGAGCTGGATGCCTTGAACCACTGCAAAGACTACAAGAATAGCCCGATCCCGGCAAGCGAACGTTCGACAGACGGTAAAGGTTCGCTTTACAGCGGTTCCCTGACCTCCTTCATGTCCAAACTGCTCACTTCCAAAACATGCTTCGGGTTTACGACTGGCGGCCATACCGGAGAAGATGTGTTCCTGGCCGCTTATCATCCGGATCGCGAAAGCCTGCCGGTCGGTATGCACACCAACATCGAGTTGAATCACTATCTCTGCGCCTTGTTCGGCATGACACACGGCACATTAGAAGATTTGACCGCCCAAAACTTCGTTCCCCACACAGAGGTCTTCAAAGATTTCAAATGCGAAATTATCCCGGCAAAAGATGAAAAAGGCTCTCCTTCGCTGGTGGTAAAGAACAAAAAGAAGCAAGTCAATATTACCCCGTTCAGCAACATCGTGACACTCGGCAAGAAAGGCCAGGAAGAAGTTCGCCTGAACTCGGTAGTCGTATATGTTGACAAAAACAATACATTCTACCTGCCGGCTAAACTGGTCGAATATCTCCAATAAACATAGAGCCAAACAAAAAAAGGGGATGTGTCAAAAGTAAGTTCTAACGCTTTAGCGTGTCATTGCGGGCTTGACCCGCAACCTCATACTAAACTGATTTACAAGATTAGGATGAGATGGCGGGTCAAGCCCGCCAGGACACAGACGCTATAAATAGGACTTTTGACACATCCCTTTTTTGTTTAGTCCAATATTGTTCAATTTTCCTCCGAATTCCTATAGTTCGACGGAGACATGCCCAAATGAGCTTTCACATATTTTCCTAAGAAAGATATATTGGAAAAATTAAACTCTTCCGCTATCTCCTTGATTGACTTCTCCGAATGCTTCAGCTGGTATTTTATAAGCTCTATGGTATGTTCGTTTATCAAATCCAGCGGTCCCCTTCCGCATACTTGTTTAATCACTTTGGATAGATACTTAGGCGTATAGAAAAGTTCATTCGCATAATACTGTACGGAACGGTGAGATCCGTTGTCCATTGACAATTTCTCCATAAACCTCTTAAAGATATAATCCGCCTGCTTCATCCCGTCCTTCATTTTTTTTCGCTTCTGCCGGATGATCGACATTCATTTTCAGATCGGCTATCATCTCACAAAAAAGGGCGGAAAACAGATATTGCATGATCTCCTTTCCATAATACAATTGAGGCTCTTGATTGATCTTCTCTATGATTAAATCCGTATATAATTTGAAAATCAAATTATCGCTTTCTTCCACATATTTAACCGGATTATTATATACATATGAAATAGTATTCCATGTTTCTTTATCCATCTTTACCGTCCTTTGAAGAAAGCGGGTCGAGAATCCCATAATGCTTATTTTATGTTTGGGACTGATCAATGCATGACTTAAAACAGCAGTAGGTAAACAAATCATCATATGATTGGCTTCAAGCAAATAAGTCTTGGTATTCATTTCCAACTGCACACATCCTTCAATGCAAAATATGACAAGGAAGCAATTCAGTCTCACCGTATCATTACTGTTAGGAAGATTTTCCAAACTATTTATAACAACGAAGTCATCATCCACATAATCAATTATATGACTATTGGCCTTAAAATCTTCGATACCGATTGTCGTAACTGTCCCTTTTTTCATACTCATATTATTTATGACGACAAAGATGTGAAATATGATCATAAGGAAAGTGTTTTATTTCCCGCCATTTATGTTCTATTTTACTCCTAAAATAAGAAATAGTACTACATCAAACTATAATTAGCGAAAATAGAACATCTTTGGCGAAAAATAAATAATAGTCACTGTTCTACTTTCACCTACCTTCGCCCCCATCATTTAAATAGTAAAGAAATGGCAAAAGTAAGTGAGAAATGGATTCAACTGATAGGGATTATCAGTTGTGTATTATGGTTTACATCCTGCAAGCAAACACCGGATGTACAGATGAACCCTAATTATGCAATCATGAAAGTAACTCCTACCGATAAGGAACTTTCGACTGCTTATTCGGCGACAATTCGCGGACGTCAGGACATCGACATTTATCCGCAAGTATCCGGAATGATCGAAAAGCTCTGCGTATCGGAAGGACAAAAGGTCCGACGCGGACAAGTGCTGTTCATCATTGACCAGGTTCCTTATAAAGCGGCATTAAAGACAGCCATCGCAAATGTGGAAGCCGCAAAAGCAGGATTGGCTACAGCCGAACTGACCTATAATAGTGCGAAAGAATTGTACGCTCAAAAAGTCGTTTCAGAATTTAATCTGAAGACAAGCCAGAACACCTATCTGACAGCTAAAGCACAGTTATCACAAGCCGAAGCGCAAGAGATCAACGCCCGCAACAACTTGTCATACACGGAAGTCAAGAGCCCGAGTGACGGAGTTATCGGCATGCTGCCCTATCGTGTAGGCGCATTGGTCGGCCCTTCCATCCCCCAGCCGTTGACGACGGTTTCCGATAACTCGGAAATGTATGTCTACTTTTCGATGACGGAAAACCAGTTGTTGAGCATGACGCGGCAATACGGGACAATGGACGAAGCATTAGCAAATATGCCGGAAGTGGAACTCCAACTTAACGACAAATCCATCTATGATATAAAAGGAAAAATCGAATCGATCAGCGGAGTCATCGACCGGCAGACAGGTACAGTCGGAGTACGCGCCGTGTTTCCCAATGAATCGCGTTTGCTTCATAGCGGAGCGTCAGGCAATGTGATTATCCCGAACACCTATAAGAACAGCCTTGTCATCCCGCAAGGGGCAACCGTGCGGCTGCAAGATCAGACAATAGTCTACAAGGTAGTGGATGGCAAAGCCGTTTCCACATTAATAACGATTGCCGAAGTAAATAACGGACGCGAATACATTGTGCTTGACGGATTGAAAGCAGGTGATGAGATCGTATCAGAAGGCGCCGGTTTGCTGCGTGAAGGAACACAAGTTAAATAAATGATCGAATATGAAAGGTAATATATTTATAAAGCGGCCGGTAATGGCTATATCCATCTCCGTGCTGATTTTGATTATCGGATTGATTTCGCTCTTTACCTTGCCGGTGGAGCAATATCCCGATATCGCACCTCCTACGGTATATGTAACCGCCAATTATACGGGTGCTGATGCCGAAGCTGTGATGAACAGCGTCATCATGCCGTTGGAAGAAAGTATCAACGGTGTGGAGAACATGATGTACATTACTTCCACGGCAAGTAATGCCGGATCAGCTGTTATCCAGGTCTACTTCAAACAGGGGACAGATCCGGACATGGCAGCAGTCAACGTGCAGAACCGTGTCTCGAAGGCCCAAGGCCTGTTGCCAGCCGAAGTAACAAGAATCGGTGTGGCTACACAGAAACGCCAGACCAGCTTCTTGCAGATCAATACATTGGTTTGCAACGACGGGCGGTATGACGAGACATTCCTTGCCAACTACCTCGACATCAACGTCATCCCGGAGATCAAACGTATCGAAGGCGTAGGCGATGTGCTGGAGTTAGGTAATACCTACAGTATGCGTATCTGGCTGAAACCGGAACTAATGGCGCAATACGGCCTTATCCCCTCGGACGTAACAGCCGTCTTGGGCGAACAAAACATCGAAGCGCCTACCGGTTCGTTGGGCGAGAACTCGAAAAACGTCTTCCAGTTCACCATGAAATATCGCGGAAGATTGAAAAGCGTGGATGAATTTAAGAACACAGTCATCCGTTCTCACGCCGACGGTTCCGTCCTGCGTCTGCAAGATATAGCCGATGTGGAATTAGGCGCCCTCTCCTATGCTTTTCACGGAGAGATGGACAGCAAACCGGCCGTAACGTTCATCGCCTTCCAGGTGGCAGGTGCCAATGCGACCACCGTCAACGAAAAGATAACGAACCTGCTGGATGAAATGTCCAAGAAGTTGCCGCAGGGAACCGAATTTGTCACCCTGATGAGCTCGAACGACTTCCTGTTCGCATCCATCCACAATGTGGTCGAAACGTTGTTTATCGCCATCATCCTGGTTATCCTCGTCGTGTACTTCTTCCTGCAGGACTTCAAGAGTACATTGATCCCATCCATATCCATCATCGTCTCGCTGATCGGAACCTTTGCCTGCCTGATGGCTGCCGGCTTCAGTATCAATATCCTGACGATGTTCGCCCTTGTGTTGGCGATCGGTACGGTGGTGGATGACGCCATCGTCGTGGTGGAAGCCGTGCAGGCGAAATTCGATGCCGGCTATAAATCACCTTATCAGGCTACGAAAGACGCCATGAGCGATGTAACGATGGCGGTTATCTCCTGTACCTGCGTGTTCATGGCCGTATTCGTGCCCGTTACCTTTATGGGCGGTACTTCCGGTATCTTCTATACGCAGTTCGGTGTCACGATGGCTACGGCAGTAGGGTTATCCTGTATCTGTGCCTTGACACTCTGTCCGGCCTTATGCGCCCTGTTGATGAAACCTTCCGACGGGACAAAGAGCGAGAAAAGCCTGAACGGACGGGTACGTGCCGCCTACAACGCTTCGTTCAATGCCATGTTGGGCAAATATAAGAAAGGCGTGCTCTTCTTCATCCACCACCGTTGGATGGTATGGACGGCATTGGTTGCTACCATCGTCTTGCTCGCCTACTTTATGAACACGACCAAGACGGGACTTGTGCCCCAGGAAGACCAGGGCGTTATGATGATTAACGTCAGTGTTTCACCCGGTAGCACATTGGAGGAAACAACGAAGGTGATGAATAAGGTCGAAGACATCATCAAACAGACAGACGAAGTGGAACACTACGCCAAGATCACCGGATACGGACTGATCGCCGGACAAGGTACTTCCTACGGTACGATCATCATCCGTCTGAAGAACTGGGACGACCGGAAAGGCAGCGAACACACCGCCAACGCCGTGATGTCACGCCTCAACGCACAGTTCCACGGAATTAAGGAAGCCCAAATCTTCTGTTTCCAGCCAGGTATGATTCCGGGCTATGGTATGGGTAACTCCATCGAGTTGAACCTTCAGGACAAGACCGGCGGCGATATGGCTGTCTTCTACGAAAACACCATGAAGTTCCTCGGCGCCCTCAACCAGCGTCCGGAAGTGGCAATGGCCTACACCTCCTATGCCATGAACTTCCCGCAGGTTTCAGTCGATGTGGATGCAGCCAAATGTAAACGTGCAGGCATCTCGCCGGCAACCGTGCTCGATGCATTGGGAAGCTATTGCGGTGGCGCCTATATCTCCAACTATAACCAATTCGGTAAAGTCTACCGTGTGATGATGCAAGCTTCGCCCGAATACCGCCTGGATGAACATTCGCTGAATAATATGTTCGTCAGAAACGGAGCGGAAATGGCGCCGATCAGCCAATTCGTCACCCTGAAGAAAGTGCAGGGAGCGGAAGTTGCCAACCGTTTCAACCTCTATAGCAGTATCACAGCCAATGTAAACCCGGCTGACGGATACTCTTCCGGTGAAGTGCAGAACGCAATCGAAGAAGTCGCCGCACAAGTCCTTCCAACCGGATACGGTTACGAATATGGCGGCATGGCACGTGAAGAAGCCGGTAACAGCGGATTGAAGACACTCTTCATCTACGCTGTCTGTATCGTGCTTATCTTCCTGATCCTGGCCTGCTTGTATGAAAGCTTCCTCGTGCCGTTCGCCGTCATCTTTTCGGTGCCGTTCGGACTGATGGGCAGCTTCTTGTTCGCCAAGATATTCGGATTGGAAAACAACATCTATCTGCAAACAGGTGTGATCATGTTGATCGGCCTTCTGGCAAAGACAGCAATCCTGATTACCGAGTTCGCCATCGAGCGCCGCCGCAAAGGAATGGGCATCGTCGAATCGGCCTACTCTGCCGCACAGGCCCGTTTCCGTCCGATCCTGATGACCGTGCTCACGATGATCTTCGGTATGCTTCCGTTGATGTTCTCCACGGGTGCAGGTGCCAATGGTAACAGTTCCCTTGGAACAGGTGTCGTCGGCGGTATGGCAATCGGAACATTAGCCCTGCTGTTCGTCGTGCCGGTATTCTATATCATCTTCGAATACTTGCAGGAGAAAATACGCAAGCCGATGGCAGAAGAAGCCGATATGCAAGTAGCGTTGGAAAAAGAAAAGAGCCAGAGTGAACGCAGCGAGTTTAATAAAGATAATAATAGTGAAGTATGAAAAAAATAATCCTGTTAACAACCGCAACTGCTTTATTGAGCAGTTGCGGCATATACAATAAATATCAACCGGCAACCACCACTCCGGACAATCTCTACGGAGAAGAAGTGATGGCAAACGACACAGTTAACTTCGGTAATATGGATTGGCGGGAACTCTTTACGGACCCGCTGTTACAAACCCTCATCGAACAAGGGTTGCAAAACAACACCGATCTGCAATCGGCCCAATTGCGCATGGAAGAAGCAGATGCCGCCTTGATGTCGGCCAAGCTCGCCTTCCTTCCGTCATTCGCCTTATCCCCGCAGGAGCAGTAAGCAGTTTTGACGGTCATAAGGCAACGCAAACCTATTCATTGCCGATTACCGCCAGTTGGGAATTGGATATTTTCGGCCGTCTGCGCAATGCCAAACAGCAGGCTAAAGCCCTCTACGCCCAGAGCAAGGACTATCAGCAGGCCGTACGGACACAGTTGATCTCCGGAATAGCCAATACCTATTATACATTGCTGATGTTAGACGAACAACTCGCCATCGCCGAGCAAACGGCAGAAGCCTGGAAAGAGACTGTTGCCTCGACCCGTGCACTAATGAACGCAGGCATGGCAAACGAAGCCGCTACCTCGCAGATGGAGGCCGCCTACTATAATGTCCAGACATCTGTCCTTGATCTGAAGGAACAAATTAACAAGGTGGAAAACGGACTCGCTTTGCTGCTTGCCGAGACGCCCCGCGCCTATGAGCGCAGCAGCCTGGAAGGACAGCAATTTCCCGACGACTTAGCTGTCGGTATCCCTATACAGATGCTTTCAAACCGTCCGGATGTCCGTGCCGCCGAACGTTCGTTGGAACAGGCCTTCTACGGGACTAACCAAGCCCGCTCTGCTTTCTATCCGTCTATCGTGTTGAGCGGAAGTGCAGGTTGGACAAACTCCGCAGGAAACATGATTGTCAATCCGGGTAAATTCTTGGCTTCGGCTATCGGCTCACTTACACAGCCGTTGTTCAACAAAGGACAAATCATGGCACAATACCGTATCGCGAAAGCCCAGCAGGAAGAAATCAGCTTAGCTTTCCAGCAGACACTTTTGAATGCGGGAAGTGAAGTAAACGATGCTTTAGTCGCCTATCAGACAAGCAAGGAGAAAACGCTTTTGTTCGATAAGCAGATTCTTTCCCTGCAAAAGGCATTGACAAGCACCTCTCTGTTGATGGAGCACGGCACGACCACTTATTTGGAAGTTCTGACTGCCCGCCAATCTTTATTAAGCGCACAGCTGTCACAAACAGCAAATCGTTTTGCAGAGATACAAAGTGTAATCAATCTTTATAAGGCATTGGGAGGAGGCAGGGAATAAACCTGCCCCTTTCCATATTTCTACTTTGAGCCATTGGGAGGATGTGTCGAAAGTAAGTTCTAACGCTTTAGTATATCATTGTGGATGTATTAAAAGTAAGTTTTAACGTTATAGCGTGTCATTGGGAATGTGTTAAAAGTAAGTTTTAATGTTATAGCGTGTCATTGCGGGCTTGACCCGCAATCTTATACTAAACTGATTTGTAATAATTAGTATGAGATGGCGGGTCAAGCCCGCCAGGACACAGATGCTATAAATAAGACTTTTGATACATCCCCCAGGACACAGATGCTATAAATAGGACTTTTGATACATCCTCCTTCTATTAATCAGAGTATCCCCGGACGTTCATACGGAAGTCCCGTTTTCGGATCATGTTTGCTCATATCGCCGCCTGCCGTCTTACCGCCCTTGCCTTTGCCGTAGCGATTACTGAAGGTAACGCGGAATTTATCGATTTCCTCATTCCACCATGAAAATAAGATAATAAAATCTGAATCGCCATTTGCCTCAGCCAACGAATTTAGACGAAAAACAAGATTATCATATGCAACGATTAAATTCTTACGTGAGACGGAAGTCCGGAGCGGCATGTTTCGTTTACCTGATTCTACAGACCGGTTAGACGAACATTGGGCACATTCATTATTTGCTGTTTGTAATTTTGTAAATAAAGCATCTAATTTTAATTGTTCGACATAGGTTTTAAATTCATCCGAACGGGAAGCCTCGATCAGGTTATAGTAATATCCGGTCTGGTCGTCAAATGAATGATTATATATACCTTTATATCTATCAACCATCGGCATCAGGAAAACAGCTGCCTTTTTATTCTCCCCGTCCGGTTCGGCATTGTATCCCCGGATTAGTGAGAAAATACTGGATCGAATTTGGTTACGTACCTTGTTTGTACTTTTCATAGTGTCAGTCCACGAACTTTTTAAGATTTTCATACTTGAAGCATCAAGGTCAGCTATAGCTTCCTTAAATTTATCCAATTGTGGTTGAAATTTCGTCATATCTGCATTTGCAGTTAAGATTTGATTATAAACAGCCTGACAAAAAGATAGAAGTTCATTAATTTTGAGTTTTTAAGCCTCCTGAAAATAACAAAATAGACAATAACCCCCTGTTTCGGCTATTTTTCTATTTCATCCGAAATCTTGATCGGTTTTGGATTGACTCTTTTCACAATTTTAGCCCATTCGGATGACAACAGAGAAAATGAGGTGCCGAGCCCATATCGAAAAGCATACAATTTGATTGTTGAAAACCGGAAACAACAACAAAGTGATAAACCTTAACTCCCGGAGAATCGAATATTTGCGGACGAAGGCGGACGGCGTCTCAAATATCCCAAGGAAATTTTGGAGGCTTGTTGCGATGAGGTGCGCAGAAAATTGCCTTGAAGTAACGCTTCATCGCTCTGAAGGTTGACTTCGTGCTATATGAAGTCCGACTTCAGAGCAACAATGTTCCGGGTCAGAGCGATAAAGTCCCTCTTCATGCGATAAGATGCCGGAACATAGGAAAAAGCCCCTTTTTGACAGCTGAAAAGTGGGTTGACGTTTATTTTATTCGGGGTGTCTTTTGAGACTAAAAAACACGTTTTATACAATAAGCCCTCTGCGTAGGCTCTCTTTTGCCGTTTCGTTTCAACGAACGGTTTTGACACATCCCCCAAAAGAGAGCCTGCGGCAGGGGGGGTTATTGTAATATTCATCAGATTTGCAGGAGGTTCAAAACTTCTTATCATTGGCATATTGGCACATTCCTCATTGGTTCACTTTTTCTTACTACTGAAAACATCTACAATTTTCCCCGGACCCTCTTCCAATACGAATCGACAGAACTTTTCACCTCCTTATGCAGGATCAGGATACCGATCAGATTAGGCAGTGTCATCAGGGCAACCGTCACACCTGAAAAGGCCCAGACGATAGTCGTATCAGTGAAGGAGGCTAAGAAAAAGCCGGCTACATAGATAATATGATAGGCACGGACATATTTACTTCCCCACAAATACGTGACAGCCCGGTCACCATAATAAGACCAGGCGACAGCCGTTGTAAAAGCGAACAATAACAGGGAGAAAGGAATGATATATTGTCCCCAGTCACCAAAAAAACCTTTCTTAAAGGCTTCTGTAGAAAGAGGAGCCGAATGAAGCAGGGATTTTCCGGTCAGGTACACCTGCTTATCTTTCAGTACGGGTAACACCACATTTCCGTTCTGCACGGCTAAACTCCCCGTATAGGGTTCTTTGCCAGACTTCACCCGCACATCCTCGGCAAAAGAGCGGGCATGGAGAATCGTGATTCCGGTTGTCAGAATCTTACCGTCTTCCACTTGCAACGTACCGGTGAAAAGCGGCAACGGTTGTTTGCCGAGGATATGTCCGGAGACAAGCGCTTTCTGCTCCGGTATCTTTTCCTGATAAGTCCCGGACAGGACAACAGTATCCGCCTGCTGGAATTGGTTATCATATTTCTCCATCCAGGCCCCCGACGAAATCAGGACTAATCCGGTTATCAAACAAATAACAATCGTATCGATAAACGGCTCCAGTAAGGCAACCATTCCTTCCGACACAGGTTCTTCGGCTTTGGCGGCTGCATGGGCGATAGGCGCCGACCCCTGCCCCGCCTCGTTGGAGAACAATCCCCGGTTTACTCCCCGGTTAAAAGCCCAGACGACCGTAGCACCCAAAAAGCCTCCGGAGGCGGCTGTCCCGCTGAATATATTACCGAACACAGCGCCAAAAGCAGGCAAAATATTATCATAATTATAAGCCAACACACTGACTGCTCCCATTATATACAGAACCGACATAAAAGGAATCAGCCTTTCCGAAACCAGCGCAATACGCTTGATCCCTCCGATCACGATCAATGCCAGCAAAACAGCAAGAATAGCGCCCGTAATATAATGCCGGATTCCAAAAGAGGAAAACATCGCGTTGGAAATACTGTTTATCTGGGGCAGGCATCCTGTTCCGAACGAAGAGAAAATCGTAGCCACGGCAAACAAGGCTGCCAGCCAGGGCATATGCAGGCGATGCTT
Source organism: Parabacteroides sp. AF48-14 (assembly GCF_003477465.1). Taxonomy (NCBI): domain Bacteria; kingdom Pseudomonadati; phylum Bacteroidota; class Bacteroidia; order Bacteroidales; family Tannerellaceae; genus Parabacteroides; species Parabacteroides sp. AF48-14. The sequence continues at coordinate 25,942 of NZ_QUDI01000008.1, read as the reverse complement.
CATATAATACATCGGTCCTCCCGAAATCGTCCCGTCTTCCGTTTGCTCCCTGTATTTATGGGAAAGCGTCACTTCCACCATCTTTGTCGTCATACCTAAAAAAGCCGTCATCAGCATCCAGAACAAAGCCGAAGGGCCTCCCAGATGGATCGCCAGGGCGACACCTGCAATATTACCGGTCCCTACCGTACCGGACAAAGCGGTCGACAAGGCCTGGAAATGCGATGTATCGCCTATATCGTGCTTGTTGTCGTATTTCCCGCTGACAACCTTTAGGGCATGCCGGAAAAAACGGACCTGCGGGAATCTCAGATAAACCGTAAAAAACAGACCGGTTCCCAACAAAAGGAAAACAAACCATTGCGAACCGCCAAAGTGGGAATCGATAAGGGAAAGTATATTATTCAGTTCTTGCATAACAAATTTGATTAGATCGTATTAGTGTCTGCAAGATACGGATTAATACGCAAAAAGCAACTTTCTGTTAATAAAAAGTTGCTTTTGGTGACAAAACAAATAATCTACTTTATACCTGCGACACCTTTTGGATGATGCCGATAAACTCGTCGTTCGTCATTTGGATATCCGGTTCTTTGTAGTTCACATAGTCTTCAAAGTAATCGCTGGCAATATCCGCCACAATCTCCGAACCTTCCAGCCCGAAAGAATCCACCAGTTTCTCCACCTTACTGCGAATCCGGCGGATCACCTGCAGGCGGTCTTCATAACGGTCCGGCTTCTCCTGATCCGTCACATGCTCATTGCGCGCTATCAGATAAACCGCCGTATAAAACTTATCCACATCCCCGAATACAGGCGCGAACAACACTTTCTTTTCTTCCGGCAATGCAGCCAGTGTTTCCTGAATTTTTGTCATGATCGTACTTATTCTAATTTGTTAGCGAAGATAGCACATTCCGGTCATAGAAAACCTCTATCACACGATAAATAATATGCATTTCATTCCATGAACAAATATCAGACAGGGAATGTTAGAATAGTAGAAACAACATAAAACAAATAGAACATGCTAACATTCTGTCTCAGCTTATTATTGTTGACAACAAATAATAGCAATAGTCTAATAACAAATAAAAAAGATAAAGTTATGAAATTTGAATTAATTCAGTTACCCTATGCAGCCGACGCGCTGGAACCGGTTATAAGTAAAGAAACCATCGAGTTTCATCATGGCAAGCATTTACAGGCTTATGTAAATAATCTGAACAACCTGATCGAAGGAACCAAGTTCGAGAATGAAACTTTGGAACAGATCGTGGCAGAATCCGACGGCGCCATCTTTAACAATGCCGGACAGACACTCAATCACAATCTCTATTTCACCCAGTTCTCTCCCTATGGCGGAGGCAGACCGACAGGCGCACTCGCAAAAGCGATCGACGAGACATGGGGTTCATTTGAGAATTTCCAGAAAGAATTCGTCGCTGCCGGAACAGGCTTGTTCGGCTCCGGATGGGTGTGGCTGGCAAAAGATAAAGACGGAAAACTGTCCATTACCAAAGAAGCGAACGGCAGCAATCCGGTTGCCCACGGCCTGAAGCCGATTTTAGGATTCGATGTCTGGGAACATGCTTACTATCTGGATTACCGGAACCGCCGTCCCGACCATTTGAACGCATTGTGGAAAATCATCGATTGGGACGCCGTTGCCAAAAGATATTGAAAGGAGAACAGAAAATGAAAGTAACAGAATTGACAAAAGCGGATTTCCTGAAGAAAGTAGCTAACTACGAAGCCAGCCCGGACAAATGGGTGTACGAGGGAGACAAACCCTGTATCGTGGACTTCTATGCCACCTGGTGCGGCCCCTGTAAGATGGTTGCCCCAATCCTGGAAGAGTTAGCGGACGAATATGCCGGAAAAATCGATTTCTACAAAGTCGATACGGAAAAAGAGGAAGAGCTCGCCGCTTCTTTTGGTATCCGGAGCATTCCTTCCCTCTTTTTTGCCCGATGGGCGAAACGCCGCAGATGGCAAAAGGCGCAATGGGAAAAGCTGATTTCAAAAGAGCTATAGATGAGCTACTTTTGAAGAAATAAAGGACAATATCCTACTCTGAATAAATGATACTCTCCGAGGCCTGTTCAAGGATTCGGAGAGTTTTTTTCCAAAAAACAATCGTTTTTTTGTAATCGGTTGGTAGATAAGACTTAAAGAGTAGAAAGTTCGGTAGCCGGTAGCGATTTGGTAGCTGTGCGGGTTTCGCTGCATTGCTTCGCTCTGCTCTTGGAACTGATGCAAATATACTAATTTTGACCGAAAAAGGGAAATGTTTCGGGGATTTTTTATTTTTCGGGATTACCGGATTACAGGAAAAGCATAAAATCAGGAGGCGGTGCAAAAAACGAGGTTGCACCCGTGGTTTTACCAGAAGTGTAAAGTATTGATTTTCAGTGTGTATTTCTGTGGTGCAAGGTGCAGCTATATTTATATATATAGCTGCACCTTGCACCAGCCACACAGGGCTGTTTTGCGGCTTGCACCGATATTCTTTTAAGTTTCTGTAAATGAGTTGGTTTTGAGTTTTGGTGTTTGTTTCGGGGGAAAGGTGGGATGAACGGGATGTTCCGATAGGGCTTGGCGGCTTCGTGTTTGCCCTGCAAGGGCTTGGCAGGTGGGGTGGCTGGAATGTCGGGCTTAGGGCAGTCTTGGGGCTTTTATTCAATCCTTTGCCCTTTGCGGTCGATGTAATACCAATCATCGCTTTCCCAATAGTGGTATTCCCCATCCGAACCGGGAGCTTCTTCCAGTTCTCCCGTGTCGGTTACTTTCGCCTTCCCGTTCTCGAAAGGAAAGCCAAAAGCGAAGCGTGGTTCTACGAGGGTATTGCCATGCTCGTCCGCATATCCGATACGCCCTTTTTCATCGACGATGCGGTAAACGCCTTCCTGCACGGGGTCGTTGCCGTTGTCATACCGGTACGGGACATAGAGGCTTGCGGGATGGCTGTTGCCGGAGGATATGGCCGTGCAGCGGTCATGATAAAGGGTGAACAGCCGTATTTCAAGCAGGATGGCAAGGACTGCAAGCACCGTGCAGACAAGGAAACGGAGGCGATAGCGTTGCCGTACCGATACATGGAACGCCCCGTAATAGTCGTGCATCATGCGGTAACGCTCCTCGGTATAGATGCGCATATTCCTCCAGAGCAATACGGGGAACGGCAGTATCAGCGGGAAAAGCGTAAGGCGGTCGTCTGTTTCGTAAAGGAAGCGGACAGCCGGAGTGCCCAAGAACTGTAAAGCGATGGCGACAGGAAACAGGAGGCAGGCGAACTGGACCACACTGATGACCGCAAAACTACGATCCGGGAAGCCGTGCCGACAACTGCGCCACGTCCAATAAAAGAGGTGGTCGAAGAATCCGGGGAGCTTCGGCCGACTGGTTCTTTTATGTGGGGAGGCTTTCTTCATACGTTGCGGCTATATAGGTGCAAATAAAACGTATTTCTTCCAAACGGAAAAGATTTTTGCGGTGAAACTTTTTGAGTGATTGGACTTTTCACTATTTTTGCTTTGATGTATAACGGTTCGTCCGTAAGGTATGAATTTGGCTTTTTCTGTTATTGCTATGGAATGGTTCGATAAGATAAGCGAGTTTATGGAGGGTCTGCCGGAGTGGTTGCAGGCGCATCCGAGGTACGGCTACCTGATCGTGGCGGGAATCCTGCTGCTGTGGCTTGTGGGGATTGTCTGCGGATGGCGGTGGACGTACTCCCGTCCGGGAAGTTGGGAAGGGAATTTCTGGCTGGGTACGCTGGGTGAAAGGAGTTACCGTTTCTGGCTGGGGCTGATCGTTGCCGCCGCAACGGGATGCGCCCTGTTGCTGTTCTTCGTAACGGGATAAGCAAGCGGAAAACAAGGAAAGGAGGAAGCTATGTTCAAGGAACCGGCATACTGGATGTATTACTTCTGGAGCAAGAACAAACGTGCAAGGAAAGACAAGGCGGTTATCTCCAATGCCACGTGGACGATGGCAATCCTGTGGCTTCTTAACCTGATGGCTCTCCATCTTTTGTTCGAGGCATGGGGATGGGATATGCTGACGGGCTGGTTCTCTTCCCTGACGGACAAGGTGGAATGGAGCAGGTTCAACCCGGTTGCCTATCTGTTCGCCGCAGCGACGCTCGCTCCTTTTATCTGGATTGCCAGAAAGCTGTATTACCGTCCTGCGAAGCTGAAAGCGATGCAGGCGAAGTACGAGACAGTGGGCGAATACCGGAAATTGCTCGGTCAATGCCTGTTCTGGCTGTATGTTATCGGCAGTTTTGCATCGTTCTTCATTATAGCCGAACAAAAGAACCATTCCAAGGAGCAACCACTGATCGAAAGGTTGCAGGAGATACGGGACGGCAAATATCCCGTTGAAAAGACGCACTCACCAACCGGCGAATGACTTTCTTCCGGCTCCCCCTGCTTACTGTCATGCCGTTCTGCGGGTGGAACCGGTACAGCCTTTCTGTTTTTTCACGACTGAATATCCGAACCTATGGAGCAAAATCCGAATCTGTAATTCAAGGAAATATCGTGACCGATACGGGGTGTCGGCAGGACATCTATTGCAAACAATTTGTAATTTCGTGTAAGATTTGTATTATTTAATATCGTGTTGAAACAAAATGAAACAGAATCTTACACTAATTCTAATGAATGAAGCCGTCCGGGAGGGATGGCGGGAATGGATGGAAAAGGTACGCAGGGTATTGCCGCAAACGGATGCGGAGCGTCCGGTGACATGGATTGCGGCGGAACGGCTCGCACGGGAGAACGGACGGATGGTGCGGCTGGTGGAGCTGCTGCGGGAACACTGCCCCGTACTTTCGTGCCGGGTAAAGGAGGAAGCCGGGCTGCTGATACTGGTCGCCTATCACCGCCACGGAAGCTCGTCAGACTTCCTGCTGGAAACGGCGGAGGCGTATTTCCGGGAGAAGGACTGCAGAGGATTCCTGTTCCTCTGCCGGATGCAGGCAAGCATCAACGCCTACGACGAATACCCGCACCTGAACGTGCTCTGCAACCGTCTGGCGGGACTGCTGTTCCGCTTCCGCCGTGAACGGGCGTCCGAGTACCGCAAGGGCATACCGCCGATGTTCGGCAAGGCGGACTTGCAGGAGGTGGAAAAGTACCTGCCGCACCTGCGGGGCTGCTCGTTCCGGGAAGAAATCGCACTGGCTCTGCCCAAGGTGAAGAACGTGGAGGAACTGGCACGGGAATGCGCCATGTCGGTCAATACGCTGGGACGGCGTTTCAAGGAGGAGCTGAACACCACTCCGCACCGCTGGCTGACGGAACAGCGGAAAGCGCACGTAACCTCCCTGCTGGCGGACACGGACATGCCCCTTCAAGAGATTGCCGACGTGTGCGGCTTCGCCACTCCGAGCTACCTGTGGGACTTCTGCAAGAAGCACCTGAAGGCTACTCCTGCCGAAATCCGTGAAATCGCCCGGTGCGCCCGTACAGTTTAGCCTCCCTTTTCCAGCCCTGCCGTGAAAAACCGACCGTCCGGGGCCGATTGGCGGACAATCCGAATCCGGCGGTGAGGATTCAGAACGTCCGTTTCCCTGCCGTCCGCTAACTTTGCGCCCTTATAAACAACATGAAACAAGATTTATATGGAAGAATATTTTAACGGGCTGCTGAAGGAGGTGGATCAGCGCATGGCGACCACAGCCCCCGGCATGGACGGCAAGGAGGTGATAGGCGTCTGCCGTGAGATGGTCTCGTACCTGAAAGGCAAGAACCGGGAACTGAAGGAGTACGCCCTCGCCCATCCGTTCGCCGGGGACGCGAAGGAGATCCTCTACTTCAAGTATTACAAACCCGCCCTGACGGGCAGGCTGCTGTACTATTACCGGGTGTACCAGATAGAGAGCGGCTGCCCCGCCTGCCTGCGTGTCGCCGAACCGTACTACCGCAAGGCGATGGAGCGTGCCGAGCGGATGATGGAACGCTACCTGCCCTTTTACCAGTATTATCACAGCGGGGCGACGTACCGGGACAGCTACTATTTCCTGCGGGCGAAGGGCGAGCTAAGCCCCGAGAGCGGCAGCTTCGTGCTGGACGAGGAGGCGGAGTTCTCCACGGGCTACGACATACTGGCGGCACGGCTGATCTCGGTGGAGATGCTGCTGGTACACTTGAGCCGCCGGATGGAGCGTGCGGCGCAGGGGACGGAGACGGAAGCCGTGCCGGAGAAGGAACACCGCTGGACGAACACGAAGGTTGCCGCCATACTGCTCGTCTATGGCATACACGTGACGGGAAGCGTGGACGAGGGCAACGCCGAGATCGGCGAGCTGGCTGCGCTGTTCGAGAAGCATTTCCACGTGGATCTGGGCAACGTGTACCACGCTTTCGGCAGGCTGCGGGGGCAACAGAACCCGACGGCGTTCTTGGACGAGATGAAGGAGAGGCTGCTGAAAAAGATGCGGGACATGGATAGCCGGTAGCAAGTTGGCAACGGGGCGGCAGAGACGGCAGGACACGGGAAGGGAGCGTCCGAAGGGCTGGAAAGAGCCTTCCGGACGCTCTTTTTTACCCCGTCTCGGTCCTTTTTACCGCCCGGAACGGCGGCAAGGGCGAAAATGCGCCCCGAAAAAAAATCTTTGCCAAGGTGCCGGTATAGTGGCAGGAAAAACCGGCGAATCGGGCGACATTTGCGGCAGAAACCTAAAAATGAGTACGACAATGGAAATAATGACCATCGAGAGCAACGCCTACCGCCTGCTCGTGGAGAAGATCGAGAAGATAACCGCCTACGTGGAGGAATCCCGGAACCGGGAGGAAACGGAGCGCAAACGGAAAGAGGAAGCGGAAAGCCCTGTGACCAAGGGACGGAAAGCCGACCCGAAGTGGATGACGCACAAGGAGGTGTGCGAGGCGCTGGACATCAGCCACCGCACCCTGCAACGCTACCGCCAGAAGAACATCGTCCCCTATTCGATGATCGGGCGGCAGATACGCTATCCCCGGCAGGCTGTCGAGAGCCTGCGTGAGCGGTGGATGGTGGAGACGCCCGCCGCCAAGATCGACCGGATGATAGCGGAACATCCCCTGCATAACCGAAAAAACGGAAGCTATGGTAAGAAAGGAAGAAGTGCTGGCAAGAACCAGTAACGGGCTGGACGTGTTCCGCCACTACCTGCCCGTGAAGTGGCGGGTGGGCAGGAACTTCCTGAACCCGCTGTACGCCGACAGCAAGGCTTCGTGCAACGTGTATTACGACCGCCGGAGCGGTACGTACCGGATGAAGGACTTCGGCAACGGGGACTATTCGGGAGACTGCTTCTTCCTCGTGGCGAAGCTGAAAGGGCTGGACTGCCGGAACGCCGCCGACTTCGTGGAGGTGCTGCACACCATCGACCGGGAGCTGTGCCTCGGACTGGACGGGGACAGCCCGACCGACGGGACGGTGGGAACCGGGGGCTGTCGGAGATTGCGGCTCGTGCCGGGCGCAAGGGGCGGCGGTGCCGGGGAAGCCGGAACGGACACGGAAGAGGCGGCTGTGTCCGCCGACCGTCCCGAACCGAAGCCCTACCGGGCGGCGGAGAAGCCCTTCACCGAGGGGGAGCTTGTCTACTGGGGCGCATCGGGCATCACCGTGGAGGTGCTGCGCCGCTACGGGACGGTATCGCTCGCCGAGTACCGGGGCGAGACGAGGGAGGGCAAGGCGTTCGGCTTCAGTTCCACCCCGGCGGAACCGATGTTCGGGTACAGGGGGAAATGGGGCGTGAAGGTCTATCGCCCGATGTCGGAGGTGCGCTTCGTCTATGGCGGGCACACGGGCGACAACTACTGCTTCGGGCTGGAGCAACTGCCCTCGAAGGGCGACCTGCTCTTCCTCACGGGCGGCGAGAAGGACGTGCTGACGCTGGCGGCGCACGGCTTCCACGCCATCTGCTTCAACTCGGAGACCTCGGTCATCCCGGCGAAGACCGTGCGCAAGCTGGTCTATCGCTTCAAGCACATCGTGCTGCTGTACGACACGGACAAGACGGGGCTGGAATGCTCGGAGAAGCACCGTGCGCAACTGGCGGAGTACGGGGTGAAACGGCTGGTGCTGCCATTGTCGGGGACGAAGGCGGAGAAGGACGTGACGGACTACTTCAAAGCCGGGCACACGAGGGAGGAGCTGATGGGGCTGTTCCTGAAACTGCTCGACACGCTGTACGGGGACACGCTGGCGATGCTGAAATCGTGCGAGATCGACTATGACCACCCGCCCGAACAGGCGGTCGCCATCGTTACCGCCGGGGACGTGCCGTTAGGCTCGGAAGAGAACATCCTCTGCATCACGGGCGGTGAAGGGACGGGCAAGAGCAACTACACCGCCGCACTGGTCGCCGGGGCGATCATGGAACGGGAGACGGACGCCGATCTCTTGGGGGTGCGGGTGGAACCGAACCGCAAGGGGCGTGCGGTGCTGCTCTACGACACGGAACAGAGCGAGCAACAGCTCCACAAGAACACGGGGCGGCTGCTGCGCCGTGCCGGGCGTGAGCGGATGCCGGAGTATCTGCACGTGTACTGCCTGACGGGGATGTCGAGAAGCGAGCGGTTGACCGCCATCGTGCAGAGCATGGACCGGTACCACTACCTGTACGGGGGCATCCATCTGGTCGTCATCGACGGGGTGGCGGACCTGATCCGCTGCGCCAACGACGAGGCGGAGAGCGTGGCGCTGATTGACGAGATCTACCGGCTGGCGGGAATCTACCGCACGTGTATCGCCGCCGTGGTGCATTTCGTGCCGAACGGACTGAAGCTGCGGGGACACCTCGGCAGCGAGCTGCAACGCAAGTCCGCCGCCATCCTCTCCATCGAGAAGGACGAGAACCCGGAGGTGTCGGTGGTGAAGGCGTTGAAGGTCAGGGACGGCAGCCCGCTGGACATTCCGCTGATGCAGTTCAGATGGGACAAGCAAGCCGGGATGCCCGTCTATGTGGCGAGAAGCCGAGGGCGGAGAAAGAGAAGCGCAAGGAGAAGGAGCTGGCGGAGATGGCACGGGAGGCGTTCGCCCGGCAGGAGAAGTACGGCTACATCGAACTGTGCGAGCTGATACAGGAGATGCTGGAAGTGAAGGAACGGACGGCGAAAGGCTACATCCGCTATATGCGGGAAAAGGAAATCATCGAAAAGGAGGGCGACTGCTATGTACACGGACAGGGAAGAGTTTGAGGGCTGGATGGAGCGCATCATGGAACGCTTCGACCGGACGGAGAAATTGCTGGAAAGGGTGCTGAAGAAGAACAACACGCTCGACGGCGAGGAGGTGCTGGACAACCAAGACCTGTGCCTGCTGCTGAAGGTGGGCATCCGCACGCTGCAACGCTACCGTGCCATCGGGGTGTTGCCGTACTTCACCATCAGCGGCAAGGTGTTCTACCGCACGAAGGACGTGCACGAGTTCATCCGCACCCGTTTCGCCGACGTGGAGGAACGGGCTGCGAAACGCAAGGAGAAGGAAGCCCGGAAAGAGGAAAGGCGCAGGAAAAGGGGGTTGTTCCCGTGAGAATGACATTTTTCTGACGGTGCTTTTGGTGGATGAAGCCCTGCCGGATCGTGAGATTAGGCGGGGCTATTGTTTTGTTATTCGGGAAGTTTCATTATCTTTGTTCGCACGAAGACAGAAGGCGGTGCTCTCGGGCACGGTCGCTGTCGTGACATAGAAGATTCATGCCCGGCTTGGAAGCAGGCGGGGATTGATATACATATTGTACGTTCGCTGAACGTCTTGAAGTAAAAAACTGGTAATTTTTGATAAGCAAGACGAATGGCGCAATGTTCATGCTGTATGCTTATACGGCGTGGGCTTGCCTATTCTGCTTATCGGGTAATACCAGTACCTTTACTTCGGAATAGCGTGAGTTCACGCTGTTCTTTTGGGTGCGAGGCGGACATAATCCTTAAAAACACATTGATATGAAACAGATTACCTTGCACGTGTACCAATCCATTGACGGTTGTCCGGTCAGATCGGACAAGTATTTCGATGCGGCGGTGGACGCCTCCGGCTGCGTGCTGATCGACGAGGAAACCTACCTGCGCATTTACCTGAACCATCTGGGCTGGCCGCTCACGGCAAAAGAGACTTTGGTCGTGACGGACGGCTGTATTGACCTGACGGAGAAGGAACGGGTGCGGTTTGTTACAGGGGATGCGGCAGCGGAACTGCGGAGAATAAAAGCGGACGGCGAAGGGACGGTAACGGCTTACGGAGCGGAAACCGGGGCTTTGCTCTTGGATAACGGGCTGGCGGACGAAATCGTGGTGATAACCGTGCCGGTGCTGGTCGGTGGCGGCGAGAAGGCACTGGAGTGCGGGCTGAACGACGGCAGGACGTGGATCGTGCGGTCGAGCAAGGTATTGGAGGACGGGAAAATCCGGACGGTGTACGGAAGGGTATGCCCATGAAATGCAAAAAGCCACTGAAAAGTGGCTTGGGTCATTCAGGAAAGGATGACGGGTTATAAAAAAACGACCCGCCGATTTGAGCATTATCAAGAGGCTTGGCAGGTTCTACTGATGCAAAGATAACGGAAATAGTTGGAATGACAAAGATATGTTGAATTTAGGTCTTGCTGATGCCTAAATTTGAAGTATAAACAAAAGGTGCATCATTGATGCACCTTTTGTTCTAATATATTAATTCCTTTATAATGTTAAAGTACATTTGTCGGAAGAATATTAGTTCTGTCTAATTTCTTTCTAAAGAATGTTTTTTGAATAGACGATAATACGCTATGTTCAATCACATCCTTATGCAAAGTAAAGAATTTATCAGAAGCACTAATACACTCTTGTGTAGCTTTACATTTTCTCAAAGAATTATTCAATAGACTAACTCCCATGAGCTTAGTTTTGAAAAATCTATTTTTTAATCCGTTACGGTATAGAAAATCAAAATAAACTTCAGCATCGGCAACATTATATTTTGCCAATTCTGATTGGAGAGCAGTCCAATAGTAATCCGTCATTTCCAATGACAGAACTACTACTAAAAAACTTCGTTCTCCTAAAGAGATTATTTGATAATCTTTTGTCTTCATTTCTTTACCAATTAGTACATAAGTCATTTATAATAACAAGTCCATCCTTTATTATGTTCACCGCTTCATCATAATATAAGGTTCTGCTTGTTTCTAAGTTCCTGCGATCAATATGGAAAGTTGTATGCCGATTCTTGTTATAAAAGTCATACGCCTTTTCCAATGCTCTTTTTAACGAGGGATTACCATTGTAAGTTCCCACATTCTCCAAAAAATGGTAGTTTCCATCTTTACCTCTCTCAAAATATGTACCATAATCTTTAAAATCCGGTGCGTCTTCCAAGAGTCTTTTGCTAATCAAGCCATCCAAAGCCTTCATTATACCGAATGTATAACACCCGTAATCATCAACCACAACACCGGAGTTAGCAAGAGCAATAGATGTTTTCAGAAAATCTTCAAGAATACTTCCTTCAATGTTTTCAGTTTTCGTGAAATGCTTATTCAAATCTTTTTCTATCACACATCCTACTAAAGGTTGAATAGCCAAGAAGTCTTCCATTACTTCGGTTGGAACAGAAGATATTGTCTCCATTATTTCTGTAATAAGCTCAATATAAAAAGCTGTTACAGCTCCCTGTAAAAATAAAGTCCCATTATTATAAAAAATAATAGATACCTTGGCATCATATTTCCCCTTTAAATGATATTGGTTCCTGATAGCAGGATTGTTATCTGTATTGACCGTAGTTATTTCGATTTCATCACTTTCCGATAATACATCTATAAAAGCATCAAAATCTTCTTCACTTATTCCTTTTGCCGTAAAGCTTTTCTTATCAGGGCAAGGAATTGAAGTATTTTGAAGGATAACGTTCCAACATTCTTCACATATTCCTTTTAAATGTGCTTTTCCTTGCGTACTATAAGAAACTTGCCCGCCATTAATAAAACAGTTTAAGATACCAGTTTCCTTATTATGAGTTATTGCTATTTTTTTTAATTTACCTTCTTGGCAATCTGTTATTTTGATTGAATATGAAGGTTTTGTCGCTATAAAATCAATAGCAACCTGATCTATGTTTTCAACAGATAATGAGTGCTTTTTAGCCATTGTCGTCCTATTTTCGGGTACAAAAATACAATATTTTTCGAATATATGTCCACAAATTCAAGCATTTAACCCTTTTTGAGTTGTAAAAAGGCTGTTTAAAGGGAAATGGAACGCTTCATATTATGAACAGAATAGGTTCGAAATCCTTTCGAGTATTTGCCAGTCGGTTATGGGAAAGACAAATCCGCCTTCTTATATAATCGGCTGGCAAAGATAGTGAATATTGCCGGGATTACGGGTACAAGACCTTGAAATCCCGTGGCTGCCGCCGTCTGTCAAGCCGTCCTGCCGGAGCCGCCGGAGGGTCTCGGCTGCCGATCCGCTGCCGAAGTTGCGGACACAGTACAGGCGGGAGAAGCGGAAGCGGCGGAGGTGGACGAGCAGGTGCTCCACGGTGAAGACGCCCAGCTCCCGGCACGCCCGGACGATGCGCTGCGACAAGCCGAAGGTGTCGAGCGGGGTATCGAGCAGGCGGCGGAGCCTGCCCGGTCTGCCGGGCTTGCCCCGCTGTTGCGCCACGTCCTCGTAGATGGTGGCGACCCGGTTGCGGCTGAACAGAGCGGCAAGGGATGCGCCGTCGATCATCAGGATGCCGTCGAAACGGGCGTAGGCGATGTGGTTGCCGTTCATCCAGAGGGTGATGCGCAGCTCGTCCGTGCCGCAGAGCCGGGCGGCTTCCGCCACGGTGATCCAACCGATGCCGTTCATCGCCTGCGCTCCTTTCCTTTGGGCTTGTCCGTGCGGGGCGGGAACCCGTACACGATGCGGAAGTCCTTGTCGAAGGTGAGGTACGCATCGAAGGGCTTGCCGTCCCTGCTCCTGAAGCCTTTGATAAGGGATGTTTTGCCTTTGGTTACAAGGTCGGCAATCTGGCTGTCGGTGAGCTGCTTCTCCCCTTTGTTGCGGAAGACGGTCAGGGGGCAATCGACGTTGCTGCACTTGGCGACCTCGGGTAAAGGAGGATGCGACCGGAACGGCACTTGGGACACGGGATATGTCCGCCGTCCGCCACCGATACCTGCACTTGCAGGAGTTCTTCGGTAATCTGGGCGGCATAGACCTCGATGCCCTTGCGGAAGGTGTCGGGATTCATCTCCCCGCTCTCGATCTTGGCGAGGGCGGTCTCCCACTGCCCGGTCATCTCGACATCGGCGATGCGCTTGTCCTTCACTATCTGATACACGGCAAGCCCCTTGTCGGTCGGCACGAGGCTCTTCTTCTCCCGGCGCACGTAGTCACGGGCAAAGAGGGTCTCGATGATGGAGGCACGGGTGGCGGGCGTGCCGATACCGTTCCCTTTCAGGCTGTCCCGCAGCTCGTCGTCCCGCAACTCCCTGCCGCAATGCTCCATCGCCGAAAGCAGGCTGCTCTCGGTGTGCAGGGGACGGGGCTTGGTCTGTTTCTCCACGCACTCCGCCGATTGCAGGGGGAAAGCCTCGCCGGGCTGCAAGGGCGGCAAAGCGGCTGTTCCCTCGTCGTCCTCGTCCCGCTCGTTCCGTACGGCACGCCATCCGGCGGACCTGACGACCGTCCCCTTGGCGGTGAACACGCTGTTCCCCGCCGTGAAAGAGACGGTGGTAACGTCCTTGAGGCAACGGGCGGAGAAGGCTTCGAGCAGGCGGGCGGCTACCATGTCGTACACCGTGCGCTCGTCGGCGGACAGCTCGCCGGGCAGACACTCGGTGATGATGAGCGCATGGTGGTCGGTAACTTTCCCCGCATCCACGCTGCGGCGGTTGAGCGAAGCCCCTTTCAGGGCGGCGGCATGGGTGGAGAAAGCCGGGTACCGCTCCAGCAGGGCGATGCGGTCGGGTATCTCGTCGAACACATCCTCCGAGAGGTAGCGGGAGCCGGTACGGGGGTAGCTCAACACCTTCTTCTCGTAAAGCGACTGGGCGACGGAGAGGGTCTTGTCCGCCGAGAAGCCGTACCTGCCGTTCGCCTCTTTCTGCAAGGCGGTCAGGTCGTAGAGCAAGGGAGGCTCTTGGCTCACCTCCCTGCGCTGCACGTCGGCAACCTGCACCGTCCCCGTTGCGGTTACAGCGGCGAGGGCGGCGTTTGCCACCGGAAGGGTTTCGTAACGCAATTCAGAGATGGCGGCGAAGGGCGTGCCGTCCTTTTCCGCCGTGATCTTCAGCCGGAAATAGGTCTGCGGGGTGAAATCCCTGTTCTCCAGATAACGGGAGCAGATCATCATCAAGGTGGGCGTCTGCACCCGTCCGAGGGAGTAGATGCCCTGCCCGGCGGCGATGGAAAGCGCTTGAGTCGCATTCAATCCAATCTCCCAGTCGGCGATGGCACGGGCTTCGGCGGCACGGTAGAGGTTGTCGTAGTCGCTGCCGGGCTTGAGGTTATCCAGCCCCTCCCGGATGGCACGGTCGGTCAGCGAGGAGATCCAGAGGCGCAGGCAGGGTTTGCGGCAGCCAAGGTAATTGTAGATGTACCGATGAATGGCTTCGCCTTCACGCCCGGCGTCGGTCGCCACGACGATACGGTCGGAACGGTCGAAAACCTCCTTGATGACCTTCAACTGTTTGAGCACGCCGGGGTCGGGCTTGTACTCCTTGCCCTCCCGTATCTGGCGGGGAATGTACTTGAACTCCTGCGGCAGAATGGGCAGGTTCTCACGCCGGAAGCCCGTGTAGCCGTATGCTTCGGGCATGGCGAGCTGGACGAGATGGCCGAACGCCCAGGTAACGAGGTAGCCGTTACCTGAGAGGTAGCCATCGTGCCGCTCCCGGACATTCAACACGTTTGCTATATCCTTCGCTACGGAAGGCTTTTCAGCGATGACTGCTGTAATCATATTTCTTTAATTTTTAACGGTTTGACAAAAGTTATCCCGTCGCTCGGACGGGATAACCGGGTAATTCATTTACAGAATGGCGGGGGAAATCATCGGCGGACACCCCGGCTGCGCTTGGGCTTGTCGGGCTGTTCCTGCTTCTGTGCCTGTTTCCGGTCCTCTTTCTGCTCCTGCCTGCGCTCCTGCTGCTGTTTCTGCTCCCCGGTGGGTCGCTGCTGTGCGGATTGCAGGGCTTCTTTCAGGTTGCGGGTCGCCTCGACGGTCTTGCCCTCGGAATTGACCGCCACCTGCACCTCGTTCTCCACGGCGGGCTTGACACGCCCCTCTTCGAGCGCCGCCTTGTAGTCCTTGGGGAACATGAAGGCGGGCTTCTCGCCGGGCTTCCATGTGATGTAGCCTTGGTAGGCTTTTCCTTTCTTGTCCACCAAGCCGGAGACCTTGACCGTTCCCCCGGCTTCGAGTTCGAGGCGGGACTTCTCGGTAAGCTCCTGCTTGCGGAAGGTCTTCGGCACCTCCTGATTGGCGGTCTGTTTCAGGTTCGCCTTGTACGCATCCATCGCCAGCCTGCCCCGGTCGCCGAAGAGAAATTCGAGCTGCATCTTGGCTGCGCTGAACTGCACGGGTGCCGGGTAGAGCTTGGGCTGCTCCCCCTCCTTGGCTCTGGAAAGGAACTGGCAGACCACCGCCTCGCCCTGTTTGAGCCGGGCTATCTCGTCCGGGGTGAAGGTATGCCCGTTCTTCTCCGCCGGGATATTGACCTTGGAGAGCGGGAAGGCGACCAGCTCGTTGGTCTTGAGGTTGCGGCTGACAAGGGCTTCGACCTGCTCGCCCGCCCGGTTGGTGACAGTCGCCGGATGCCCCATGTTGCCCGTCTGCCGGAGCACCTGCTTGTCGGAGTCGGTGATGTCGTAGCCGAAGAACTGCTTCTGCATCTTCTCCGGGTCGAGGATGCCGTGGCTGCACACGGTCAGCCTGCCGTCCGTGCCGGGCTTGAGCGAGAGCTGGCTGTCGTTGCTGTGCGAGATGCCGTCGAAGTGGAAATGCACCCGGACGGTCTTGTCGGTCTGGAAGCCCCGGAGCATCTGGTCGAGCATCCCGTTGCCCTCGATCTGCTCCCGCTGCACGCCGAGGGCGGCGAGGCTGTTCCAGTCGATGTCCTCCGGGCGGTACTTGTACTGCGGGTTCTGTTCGGTCTGCCCGGCGGACTGCTGCGGCGCACCCTCCGGCTGTTGCTGCTGCCCGGCTTGGGTCTGCTGCTGCGCCTGCACGGGCGGCTGCACCTCGTACTGCGCAACGAGCGGCTCGCCCGTCTTGACGGACTGGCTCTCCCGTTGCCGGAAATCGGCGGCTACCCGCTGCACCTCCTCTTCCGGCACACGGAAGAAGTGGAAGCGGGTCGGGTCTTTCAACTGGTTCCAGAGGTTGGAAAAGAAATTCGAAAACATATCGCCGTGGCGATCCACCCGCAGGAGGTCGTTGTTGTCCTCCAGCGGGTTCTTGGTCTGTAACTCGCCGTCCTTTACTCCGCTGACGGCTTGGAGCGTGCCTTTCTCGTCCATGACGAGCAGGATGTCCATCAACTGCTGGCTGCTGTCCGGTCGTTCGTCCATAATCTAATGTTTTTAAATGGTGAATACTATTGGTTCTCAAGTGAAACCGGGCGTAAATATAGAGGGAGAAACACGGGGAACGTGCAAGTCCGGGGCGGGCTGTCCGCACTTGTCGTCCGGTTCGCAGGTTTGTCGCAGCCCTTTCCTGTGAAAAATACAAAAAAATCATGCCCCACACGCATTTTTCTCCTCCGGAAAACGGCGATAATTCGTTGTTTTCTCTATATTTGTAAAATATGGGTAATGAGGGACACGGTCTGTCATTGCCACCCATGCGATGCGTATGAAAGTTTATCAGAGCAAACCGAGAATAACGCTTTCACCTGCCATCCGTGACGGGCAGAAATACGTGGAAGTGGAGTTCGACGAGGACGATGCCATCCGGCTGTCGCTGTCGAAAGAGAAGGGCGTGCGGTTCGAGGGGGACAGAGCCTACCTGCCGGAAGAAGGCTTCGACCTGTCCGGCTTTTTCGACCGCCATGTGGAAACGGCGTATATCAATTACTCCGCCCTGAAAAACACCTTGCCCAAGAAGAGCGGGAAAACCAGCCCCGCCATCCCGCCCGGCTATGCCGAGACGCTGCGGCAACTGCGGTACAGCGAGCATACCGTCCGTGCGTACACTGTCTATTTCAGGGAGTTCCAGCAATACTTTGCGGGAAGAAACCTTCGCTACATCCGACCGGAAGAAATCAACGCCTACATCGTACACCTGATTGACACACGGAGGATCTCGTCGTGCCAACAGAACTTGCGCATCAACTCGATCAAGTTTTATTTCGAGAAGGTGCTGGGACAGGAACGGAAATGTTACGAGGTAAAGCGAGCCAAACGGGAACGGACGCTGCCCGACGTGCTGAGCAAGGAGGAGATAAAATCCATCCTTGACGCAACCGGTCCGGACATCCGGCTGTTCTGCATGTTCTCGTTGCTCTACTCCGCCGGGTTGAGAATCAGCGAGCTGCTGGACTTGAAGCCCCACGACATCAACGTGAGCCGTTCGCTGATACGGGTACGGCAGGGCAAAGGGAGGAAAGACCGCTACACGCTGCTGTCGAAGCCCCTTGTCAGGAAGCTGACCGAGTACGCCAAGCTGTACAAGCCGCAGGAATGGCTGTTCGAGCGGTACAAGGGCGAGCCGTTCACGGAGAGCATCGTGTCGAAGAAGCTGAAAGAGGCGGCGAAGGAAGCCGGAATCACCAAGCGGGTGTACCCCCACCTGTTGCGACACTCGTTCGCCACGCATCTGATCGAGCAAGGCACGGACTTGAAAATCGTAAAAGAGCTGTTGGGGCACAACCAACTGAAAACGACGGAAATGTACGTGCATATAGCCGACACTTTCAAGAGCAGCATCCGCACTCCATTGGATGATATTCTTGAAGGTGATAATGAGATAGTTAAATAAGAAAATAACAGCGAAAACCGCTGATAATTACATGTTATCGACCTAAAAAGCAAAATGATTATTAAAATAAAGGACATAAATAATAATATAACTTTTGAGTTATTGATTGAATCTAATATTTTAATCAATGACTTGCATAAGTGTATAAGAAAAGTCCATAATCAATATTTAGGCAATAATGGTATTGATGTCATTAGAATAAATGGTTCACTACATATCTTGTTATACTTCGTATCACTTGATAAATATGTAGAAATGAATTATGGGAATAAGCCATTGAATTTTATTATTGATGAATACAATCATAATCAGTGGCGAAAAGAAACGTTTAATTTTCTTTCTTTTGAACATTTCAATTCAACTGAAGATTATGCAAAGGAACTCTATACCGGTTATGATTGCAGTTTTGTTGAAATGGGTAAAGATGGATGGTATGAAATATATGAATTATGCAATGTACCTAACGAAAAAGCAAGAGAATGGAAAATTGAATATTTAGAAAAGAAGGTCAATAACAAACAGCAAACCGACTGAATAAGTGGAACGCTGCCGAACATTATCGGTAATTCAAAATAAACAAATGTATGGAGATATATGATATAAATACAATTTACAATCAATATAAAGGATTTGTCGATTCTAACTACTCAAAGCAGAAAGATGAAGTAGAACTGATAGTTAGACGAAAGCGGCTATCTTCTGTAATGAATGATACGAAATGGCTAAAACTACAAACCGCAATTTTATCCACAGCAGAATTTGAACCTGCATACAGTGTTCAATTATTGACCGATGAGATTGAGCATTCTCCTGTATTTGGGAAAGTACCGACTTATTTAGGGGATTGGGAACTTATATATGAAAATTGGGAATACGCTCCGCCACCATTCTTTAATATAGAATGGATGGCTATTCAACCTTTGTTTGAAATTTACAAAGGAAGATTAGTAAATCCCGAAATCATAGATAAATCAGACATATTGCTGGACATTCTTCATCAGTATCATATACCGTTTGAGAAAGAAGACGAACATACATTTGTTATTTATGGATATAAATAAAATGAATAAACCGATAACAAACGGATAAATCACCCTAACGGTCGATTATCCACCAAACATTAGCATCAAATAAAAAAGAATGAAAACAATAAAAGAATTGCTTGATGAAGTCATTGATTTAGAAGGTAAGGTTCAAATAAGCCAAGCTATCGACTTTCATAAGGGAGTGCCTACCCTTGAAAAAGGAGTTTATAGAAATGTCTCTCCTATGTTGAAAATCAGGTATGGGGCATTTGGTAAATGGATTAATGCGACACATGGAGATTGGCTTGATACAAAAGAAATGGAAAGTCTATGGAATGAAGATGAAAAGGATGAACGGTTGATAGGAATTGTTCGCGACATAAAAGCTTCAAAGGATTATTGGGAAGACCATGCTACTGGACTATTTGCGCCAAACAGAATTTCCATTTTTGCAGCAAGCGATAATGGCTATGAAATGATTTGCCTAATATGGTTTGACGGTACAGAAGAACCGGAATTATGGGTATATGATTGCAACGGTGAAAGTCGATATAAAGATTTAGCTGCTTATTTGCAAGCATATATTGATGATGATGTATCAGCTTCTGAAGTAAAGTGGAAATTAGCTGATATGTGATTCTTTTATTAGAAGTGATGCTAACATACACCTTAATCGCCCAAAATGGCGATTAGCTGCCGAACATTACCAATAATATAAAATTAAAAATGAGAAATAAATTAATTGATGAATTGGAGAAAATGATAGAATTACTACATCAAACAGGTTGGCATAAACAAGCGGTTTGGTATGAGAATAAGTTGAAACTAATAAAAGAAGGCGAAGAAGATTGCGAATCATTTTATCAAAATCTCCATGAAATTGATGCCTCACTTTCAGGCATTGGTTCGTTCTCTGATCTACCAATGAAACAAAAATTTGTCTCACTACAATGGAATTTGTCAGAAAGGATTCATCAATTAATTTTAGAAAACATTGGTAACAATCACCTAAACTGCTAAACGCAGTTAGCTGCATCCCATTATCGTCAAGTAAATAGAAGGAAATGAATAAGATTAAAGAAAAATGGTCTGATCCAATATTTCTGGAGCAAATTAGCCCTGTTTTAGAGCAATTTACCCAAAGCAACATCGAAATGTCAAACTTAGATCTATCGGGTATAGAACTTAGTTGCAAATCATCAGTTATTCAGTTGCGTAAAGCATACTTGAAACAATCAAAATTTGAAACAATCAACATGTCTTATTCATTTCTTTCTTGTTCTGTTGTTGAAAGTTCTTTGTACAATGTTGATTTTTTCAGAACGAAATTTGACGGTTGTTTAATGGATAAATCAATTTTCAAAGAATGTAATTTTCGAAAATCTAAGTTGGTAATTAATGCTAATGATGCCATTTTTGAGAATTGTTGCTTTATTGATGCTAAATTTGGTATTACAACATATGGATATGAATATGGTGGCAGGCGGACAAAATTTTATAATTGTGATTTCACCGGTGCTGAATTTAAAAATGTAGAGTTTAGAGCCTCAAAATTCTATAATTGCAATTTTACAAGAACAAGATTTATCAGTTGTGATTTGCGAGGAATTAAATTTGAAGGAAATAAACCTAAAATAGAGCAGTATGAGAAAATGAAAATTCCGGAAATGATTCCTGAATATAATATTTCAAGCCGACGATAACAAGCGGCTCAACCTCCCCTGAAAAGGTCGGTTAGCCACCAAACATTATCAACAATTAAACAGAAACGCAATGACAAAAGAAGAAGCATATATTTTATTAAGTTTTCATTCTTGTAGAAACAATGATATAGAAAATGAGAAATGGGAAAATGGCTTTCTTGGCTTACTTCGTCCATTTCGAGGAAAACTATATGAGTGTAATTTTATGGAGATAATGGAATGTCTTAAAGTTCTTGCGGATGATTTTATGAAGCCGACAATCAATCAAACCCTAATAAGTGATGTGTATAGCATTATACATTTAGGCAGGAGATGGATTGTCGGGGCTAATTTTGTCTCACAAGAACAGCAAAAGCAAATTATTGAATGGATTGATATAATACAAGATTGTTTCTACTACCTGTTAGAAGGAGATGTTGATACTGCGTTTCTTGAATATGAAGAATATAAAATTGATAACAAGGAAAGCTAACTCCTAAACGGCGTTCCTTTCCAACCCATTAGCAACCTAAATAACAAAAATATATGATGAACGAAAGGTTAAAAGCTGAATTTGAAGCATATAAAAACGACTTTGAACTTATAAGGCAACAAATTGAAAAAGAGGTCGTAAGAAATGAATATTATAAAAGTGAGTTTTATGAACTTACCCCATTCTCTTATCAGCGTAATGGTTTCAAACAAGGGAAGCCTGTAAAACGTCATGATACAATAAAAAGTAGCAAAAATCTTTGTATATATGGATTTAATGATCAAGCAAAAATAATTGAAGTAAAGGCTGGTTGTTCGATTGAAAATCAATTCTATCACACCTTCCTATTTTATACTGACAATCTTGTGAAAAGTATTCTCTATGATAATGGCAAACATCTGATGAATGTATGTCATTACTTTTTCAAGGATGGAAAGCTGAATCGGTTGCTACTTTGTGGTAATTATGGTAGCCGTGAAGAGAGTTACATCTATGATGGAAATGTCTTGACACATATTGAAATCAAACAGTATAATGAAGAGGGGGAAAACGCTGGAGGCTTGGTTCACATATTCCAATATCAGGACGATGGGGCTTTAGACTCCATCACCAAATCATTTCCAAATGGATATTCTGAAATAATCTATAAAACAAAAAGAGGTTGCTAACAAACAGATGAAACATTTAAGGTGGTTTATCTGCCGGACATTATCTGCCAGAATAAAATAACAATAAAAAAGAAAAAACAATGATTAGGTATATTGAGAAAGGCGACATATTCCGCATTGAGGGTGTAAGTAGTTATGCGCACGGATGTAATTGCGCCGGTGCAATGGGTAAAGGCATTGCCGTGCAGTTCAAAGACAAATATCCAGATATGTATCTTGAATATAAGCTATTGTGTAAAGAAAACAAGTTTTGCCCCGGAGATGTATTTGATTATGATTATGGCAACGGGCATATATATAATCTTGGCACTCAAGCAACGTGGCGAACACGAGCTAAAATAGAGTATATCGAAAAGGCACTGATACAGATGCTTGAGTTAGCCAGTGGTGATAATGTAACGGCAATAGCCTTACCTGCAATCGGTGCTGGATTAGGAGGATTAAAATGGGATGATGTAAAAGCTGTTTTGAACAAAGTTTCAAACGATTATCCTAACGTTGATTTGTATGTAGTTGAAACTTATCAAAGTGAATAGTGGCAGATAACAAGCGGATCAATCTCCCCAGAAAGGTCGATTATCCGCCGGACATTATCGTTGTTTACATTAGAATCAAAGAAATGAGAACAATAGAAGATATGAAACTTGAATTATTGAGTGATGACTCAAACAGGTTTATACAAGCTCTAATAGATTATGACATAAATAGTAAAGATAAATATGGGAGTAATCTACTTCATTACTATATAATGAATTACAAGAGTATCGTACATCCCGCAGGTGTAATTATACCCGAATTTGTAAAAAAAGGGTTGGATATAAATGAAAAAAGGAAAGACGGACGCACTGCATTATATCTTTCTGTTCAATATCAGTTGAAAGGTATTTTTGAATTACTCCTGAATCATAATGCAGATATAGATATGCAAAATGCAAATGGTAATACTCCTTTATGGGAAGCTGTTATGCAATACAAGGGAGATGGCTTTTTTATCGAACACCTTTTGAAAAATGGAGCTAATCCCGATATAGAGAACAACAATGGAGTATCTCCTAAATCATTGGCAAGAACTATCGCAAATTATGATGTAAGAAGATTCTTTAACAATGATAACAAACAGCAAACCGACTGAACAAGCGGCACGCTGCCGGACATTATCATCAAAAGATAAATAATGAAAGATATGAATAACATACCGGGTTATGAAAAGATGTATGGTATTGAATTTCTATATATTCAAGGTGAGCCATCCTCAAATTTCAAAAAAGTAACTTCAAATTTCGACAAAGTAACAAGATTTGTTCAGCCTTCATTACCTAAAGGTGGAGGAGTTTCAGAAGAAGGTTGTTGTATTACAACACCTGATGGCAATAAGTTTTATGCAGTAGAATACCACTCTGATATATTAGGTTGGAGAAAACAAATAACGCAAGGAGCAAGTATGTTGAATTTATTGACGGGAAAAATCAACAATGACAATATTGAATTGTCTAATGGACGAAGTTACACTTTATCGGACTGTATAGTTGAATTTTATTAAATTGATGATAACAAACAGATAAAACATTTAAGGCTGTTTATCTGCCAACCCATTACCAACTAAAGAAAATTAATAAATATGGTCAAGTACAAACTAACAGTAGATGAACCGTGGGGTTTCAATCATAATGGTAGTAATATTCTTCATGGTATAGTAATAAAGCAACTTTCTCCTACATTTCTTCTTTTCAAATCTGATAGTTTTTTAGATTTTAATGGACAAAAAAGTTGTATTCTAATTTTGAAACCCAGATATGAAAAAGAATATTTTGATTTAGAAACGAATGTTGATGTTATTGTCGGTGGTGCTTTGTGTTTAGAAAATAAATACGAAGAAAAAAATGAAGAATATTTAATATCACATAGCCAATATATGCTTATTGGGAGAATTGAAAAAATAAATGTTGGTAACAATCAACTTAACAGCTAAATGCAGTTAGCTGAAATACATTACTAACTTGCAAAAAATATGGTAAATCGAATAGAAATTGAAAGACTACTTCAAAGTAAAGAATTGAAAGAACTATGGCAAACAATTCAACAAGAGTTGCCACAACTTTATTTCTGTAAAGAAAATGACTCTTGGGAGGAAGCACGAATTGATAACCTTGAAGATTACATCTCCGAATGTAATACTTTGCTCTGTAAGTGTAACTTTCAAGAATTATCAATAAAAGATTTATATACTTATCTTTTATCGGATAGTTTTAGGGCTTTTTGCAAATACGTGCTTTTAGAGTGGGAAAACGAAGAAATTGTTATAGATGAGTCGGAGCGAGATTATATATTAAATGAACTTGAAATCTCGGAAGACGAATATAAGCAGCGTTGTAAAACGCATGATTATCTTGATGTTGCAAATTGTTTAATAGATTATTATTTACTGAATAAGCATCCGGATATTTTACTTGAATATTATAAAATGCAAGGATATAAAGAATCGGAACAGATGTTCAAAGATAAAATAAATCTCTATTCGATGTGTAAACGTTAGTAACAAACAGCAAACCGACTGAATAAGCGGAACGCTGCCAAACATTATCGTTTAATATGGTAAGTAGAAAAGAAACAGTAAAAAGTTGTTGTGTGAATATACTTGATGATGTAAAAAGAATATTAGCGCAACCTTTTGAATGTAGGAAGACTTCTCTTCCTGATGGTGCATTACATAATGTACAAAAAGAATTGGAAAATATGATTAATGCGATTGATAAAGATATTTACTCGTTTACACCAAGTTATGGCAAATATCTAATAGATTGTTGGCTTGGAGATGAATTAGTAGATAAACTTCTTGATGTTTCTTTTCAATATGAAAAACTAATTAAGTTGAAATAAACGATAACATACGGATTAATCTTCCAAAGGTCGATTATCCAACAAACATTACTGACTGAAGAAATAAAAAGGAAATATGGAAAAAGAATTAAGAAAAATCCTTTTAGAAATAATAGAGTTATTAGAATTTGTGGGTGAAACTGGTTGGATAATCACTCTCAAAAGATTGTATGCAGCCAATGTTTCTTCCCCAAAGGATTGGCTAAGAGAAATTAAAGGTCTATTTGGTGGAATGGGATCATTTACAGATTTGGTTTTAATGAGAAATGGTATCATTTGCATTGATGAAAACAATAGATTAGACCAGCTACGTGATAGATTATACAATAGAATGGTACAATTTTTTGTTGAACTTAATAATTCAGAGAAAAGTCAGTAACATACGGATAAATCGACCTTTTCAAGGTCGATTATCCGCCAGACATTACCTATAAGAATGAATACGAAAGAACTTATTAGAAAATTGGAGCAAATGACAGAGCTATCGGAAAGTAGGAATGAGTTTTATAAGAAACTAATACATTCCTTCCAGAATGATGCTGATCCACAAATCTATGATAAGATATATTCTAATCTTTGCGGATTATTAGCGCATGGAGATTTGAATAATAAAGAATATGACTTACTGAAAGAAGTTTTATATGAATTAGAAAGGATATAAGAATTAAAAGAATGTATCAGTAACACGCACCTCAATTGCCCATAAAGGTCGATTAGCTGCCAGACATTAGTTTGATTTTTAATATGAAAGCAGAAGAATTACGAATAGCAATAAGAAATGTATTAGAACAAGGGTTTATTTCAACTTTATCTAAATATGGATACAGCTGGAACAAATCTAAGATGTGTTTTCATCGTAAAGTAGGAGATTTCAAGCAAACGATTCTTATCAATTCCTCTGTTAATCCTCAATTCACTAATGGCATAGGCTATATAAGTATTCATTTATTCTATAATTCGCCAAAAATTGAAAAGATGGCTTCTGTTCTGATAGATGCCAAAACAGATTTTGAGAAAGTTGGAATTGTTCTTAATATTAATTCAGGTTTTATTTCTGGAAAAAGGGCTGTATCGTTTGACTTGTTATCATTAGATGAACTTCTAAATGTATTTAATCTTGATAATATGCCATTCAAGGAAATATTAAGTTTCCTTAATGAAAGAACAACAATCCAGAATATACTTATGGATTTTTGAAAGAACAACAATCCAGAATATACTTATGGATTTTTGAGAATAATAAAAGACTAT